>NZ_JBXANI010000042.1:0-58760 GCF_058801495.1 Cupriavidus sp. GW822-FHT03E04 | reverse complement strand
CGGTGGGCGTGCACGCTGTCATGCACGATCAGGTTGATGGCTGCCGAGTTGCCGAGGAAGGCATCGTGGCTTTCGCCAACGGGCGGCGACAAATGGGGCGACGTCTAGGACGAGCTGCATACGTGCTCGCGAAAAAGGCACATCCAAAGACATCAGCTACGCTCAATCAGAGGATTCGCCTGGTGGCCTCTCCACGCGGATTCCTTGGGCGTAAGAGTGATGGCGAACCCTGCGCCAAAACGATCTGGATCGGCATGCAGCGAACAACGTATGTCGCCTTCCTGATTCAGGCGCTGCGGAAGGGCTCATGAGTTCCGTATAACGAGATGCGTAAAAGGAAGGCAGTAATTGAGTGCTAGTGGGGTTCGCTTGGGCGGCCATACCTATGAAAATACAATAGTAAAACTGTAAAAAATAAATTTTAGCGATCTTAAATGATAATTAAATCACGAATCTTTATATTGTCTGCACTACTAATTTCAGGAAACTCCTTATCGGCGGAAATTGACGCCAATACTGCCAGAACAATACTCAAAGACTATGGATTAGTCAGTTGCATATCCAGCCAGTTCAAAGAAGAGTCCGAGATAAAGTCTGATATAGGCATTGCTATAGGCACCTACTCGAAGATGGGAAATGGTCAACATTTTATCATGCAAAACGAGGACACTCTCGCAGTTATATATGACCCCTACGCGGCAACCAAAAAATACATGCTTGATGCCTATCAAAATACGTCTGCGATCAGCAAATACACTCATAAAAAAATGGCATTTTATGGCTGCATAGAAATTTATAAATCCAACGAATTTGATATATTCATAAAATCTCAAGATCAGTACTTACCAAAGTAGTACTGCAATCGCCAATTAAACCGGCGTGAGTGTGATTTACGAACGCTCGTCCTGGATGGACCACTGAGAGTTAAGCCCATGCGGTTATACACATCCTTGACCGATCAAGGTGCCCCGGGCAGCGACCGAATTTGCTCAATTGGATCTCGGTGATGCGCGCCTGGACAAGCGAGCGAGGATATTGATGGTGCGATTGACGGCCGATCCTCTGGCCAGTGTACCGAAGGCGTGCCACGGCTGGGGCGAAACCATGGGAGCTTATCGCTTCTTTGGTAATGACAGCGTTGACTGGCGCGATGTTCTAGCGCCGCATTGGCAGCAGACCCAGCAGAGAATGCGAGATCAGCCGGTCGTGCGGTGTCTTCAGGACACGACGGAACTTGATTTCAACAGGCAAGGGGTGGTCAGTCTGGGGCCGTTGAGCCATGAAGCGCAGCGCGGCATGTATCTGCACCCAACCTACGCCGTCACGCCGCAACGCAAGCCACTTGGCGTGCTTGACGCATGGATGTGGGCACGCGAGAAGCGGGGCAAGCGCGGCGGGCCCAAGGAGAGCCTGCGTTGGATCGAAGGTTACGAGCACATCGCTGAAATGGCCGGGGGGCTGCCCGGCACACGCCTAGTCTACGTCGCCGACCGCGAAGCGGACTTAGTGGCGTCGATGCTTCGCGGCTCAAGAACTCGGCACGCCCGCAGACTGGCTCATGCTTGCTGCCCACAATCGCTGCTTGCCGGACGGCGAGAAGCAGTGGCGGCGCGCCGCCAGCGGCGAGCCCGTTGGCGAGATTGCCTTCACGAGGGGATCACGGCACGGCGTCAAGGCGCGCACCGTGCGCCAGCAACTGTGGATGCGGCGGGTTGATCTGCCGGTGGCCAAGGCAAGACCGTCGCGGCAACAAGCATCGTCGCGCGCGAGTTCGATACGCCGGACGGCGTCAAGCCAGTCGAGTGGCGTCTGCTGACAAATCGTGTTGCGGCCGATCTGGACGATGCGATCGAACTGATCGACTGGTAGCCGCAGGAGCGATGGCGAGCCTGGCGTGAAGACGATTTGGCTCGGACTGAAAGAGGTTTATGTCGCTGCGAAGACCGTGCGCAGGTTACGAACTGCGGACGATGGGGATGATTGTGTATAAGCGCATGCATCTATGCGGGATGACCCAGGTCGAGCTCATGCCATCAGCGCCCAAACTTGCAGAGCAAATGCCTGCTGATATGGGCGAGGGGCACTTCTACTACGCACACGTTACGCCGGAGCGCCCCAGGCCATGATGCTCACCACCAGCTTTGGCACTGGCGGCAAAGGAGGGACTCTGCATTTCGGCCGCGTACAGACGCCCGTGCTAGCCCTGGTGGTGCGCCGCGAGCGGGCGATCCGCACCTTCGTGCCGAAGACCTACTATGAGCTGCAGGCGAGCTTCGAGCTCGCCTGCGTCGTGGTGCCGATGGCCTGGCGCCCGGCGTCGACGCTGCTCGACCGGGATGGCCACGTGGTGCAGGCGGCGACCGCCAAGTCCGTCGCGGACAAGGTTAGAGGTCAGATCGGTCGAGTCGATCATGTCGAGGCCGGGCCGGAGCGCGAAGCACCGCCCCGGCTATTCAGCCTCGCCAGTCTGCAGCGAGAGGCCTCTGCCCGCTATGGCATAAAAGCACAGACTGTCCTGGACGCCTGCCAGGCGCTGTACGAGAAACACAAAGCGACCACTTACCCACGCACGGACTGCGAGTACCTTCCAAGTTCCATGCTCGCAGAAACGGCTACGGTTCTGCAGGGCATCCGGGCCGCACGGCCTGACCTGGCCAGCCTGCTGGCTTGCGCCGATCCGAGCAGCACCTCACGAGCCTTCAATGACCGCAAGGTCACCGCCCACCACGCAATCATCCCATCTCTCAATCCTCGGGTTTCGGTCGGCAACATGTCGAAAGCCGAGCAGACGATCTACGACATGATCGTGCGGCGCTACCTGGCGCAGTTCCTTGGGGACTTTCATTTCCACAAGACGGTGATCGAGGTAGTCTGCGCCGGCGAGCGGTTTCGTGTTTCCGGCAAGACGCCACAAGTGCCAGGCTGGAAGCGTGCCTATCCCGAGGACCAGGACAAGCCGAATACCAAGGACACTCCGCTGGCGGAGGATGTCGCAGCCCTCCCGCCAGCGCAAACGGGCGATGCCACCCGCAACCTAAACTGCGACGCCGTCGCCAGGAAGACCAAGCCGCCCCGGCGTTACACCGAAGGCACCTTGATCGCCGCCATGGAGTCGATCGACAAGGAAATCGAGGATGAACGGTTGCGCAAGATCATGCGCAACAAGGAGAAGGCAGGGATCGGTACCGACGCCACTCGTGCGGCCATCATCGAAAACCTGTTCAAGCGCGACTACCTGGCCACGGAGAAGAAACAGGTCTTGCCCACGCCACGAGGCGAGGCCCTGATCACGCTCATCGAGGCCAACGCACCGCAGTTGGCCGACCCGGTGCTCACTGCCGAGTGGGAAGACCGCTTGATGCAGGTGGAAGCAGGCACCCTGGCGCTTGATGTCATTGAGGGGGAGCTTTGCACCTGGTTGTCCGAGCTCATCGCTCGCTTGAAGTCGGGCGCACGCACAGCGCCACAACGCCTGGACTCGCCTCGCGCCACGCCGCATAGCGCCGCGCCCTGTCCTGCATGCGGTAAGCCCATGCGATCACTCAAGAGCGCCAAGGGGCCGTTCTGGGGGTGCTCAGGCTACCCGGACTGCAGCGCCACGCTGCCGGACGTCGACGGCCAGCCTGGACAACGTCGCGCCACCTCGGCATCAACGGTTGGGCCTGTTTATCCCTGCCCCCATTGCCGCAAGCCCATGCGACAGCGCACCAGCTCCCGAGGGCCCTTCTGGGGCTGCAGCGGCTTTCCAGCTTGCAACTACACCCAACCGGATGAAGGCGGCAAGCCGGCCGTGCGGCCAGCAGACGTGCAGGGAAAGACCGCTCATCAGGACCTGCCTGGGCCAGCCCGCCAGGCTGCGAAGCCCCCGCCGGCAACCGCGGCGGCGCCGGTGCCTGCCGTCGCCGGCTCACCTTGCCCCAGCTGTGCCGTCGGCCGACTGATTGGCCGGGTCATGAAGGACTCCGGCCGCCGCTTCCTCGGATGTACCGGATTCCCGGCTTGCCGGCTTGCCGGCATTTCCAATGGCTGCCGCAGCCGCAATCAACCCCACCATGACGAATCTGGATCACCAGCTACGCGGCGCGCAACGCCGTGGCGCACCGCACCGCTACCCGGATTTCGTCGCACGGCGCCTGCGCGAGTACTACGTGGACCGCTTGCAGAACGCATGGGGTGGATCGCATCCACTCCGCGACATGACACCCCCGCCGGATGCCCTGCATTTTTCGAGCAACGACTATCTCAGCTTGCTGGACGAGTCCGCCCTGCGGCAACACCAAGCCCAAGTCTTGCTCAACAACAAGCGCGAGCTGCTCATGTCATCGGCGCTCCTGCATCGCGACTCGCCCCAACACGCCTTCGAGCGCCGCCTTGCCCACTTCATCGGCGCCGAAGACGGTGTGACCTGCCAATCCGGCTGGGCGGCCAACGTTGGTTTGCTCCAGTCCCTGGCAGCCCCCGACATCCCCGTGTATCTGGACATGCACGCGCACGCCTCGCTGCGCGAAGGCGCACTAGCAGCTGGTGCCCGATTCGTACCGTTCCTGCACAACAACGTTCAGCACGCGCGATCGCGGCTTGCCAAACACGGTGCCGGAGTCATCGCCGTCGACTCCGTCTACAGCACCAGCGGAAGTGTTGCACCGCTTCCAGCGCTAGTCGAGTTGGCCGAAGCAACGGGCTCGATCCTCGTGGTGGACGAATCCCACGCCCTCGGTACGCACGGCCCCGGCGGCCGCGGACTGGTTTGCGAGCTGGGCCTGGCCGAACGAGTGCACTTCCGCACCGCATCGCTTGCGAAAGCCTTTGCAGGCAGGGCCGGCTTCATCTCGTGCTCGAGCGAGTTCAAAGAGTATTTCGCATGCGAGTCTCGTCCCGCCATCTTCAGCTCGGGCCTGCTTGCGCACGAGATCGCCTGGTTTGACGCCGCATTGCCCTTCATTTCCACGGCGCATGGGCGGCGTGCGCGGCTTCACCAGATGGCCCGTTATGTTCGCCGTGAACTAACTCGCCTCGGATACGCGCTCTCCGAAGGCACCGAGCAGATTATCGCGCTGGAGAGTGGCACCGAGCGCAATACGCTGCGGCTACGCGACGCGCTGCAGCGCCGCGGGGTGTTCGGCGCGGTCTTTTGTGCCCCGGCCACGCCAAAGCGCCACTCCCTGGTCCGGTTGACGCTAAACGCCGGGCACACCGATAACGATATCGAGCAGCTCTTGCGGGCTTGCGCAGACATGCGCAGAGAGGTGAACCCATAATGGAGCGGGACACAACGCAGGCCGTCTCGATGACCGGGCGATGATGCATAGCGTGGCGCCGACGATGCTCACTCGCGTCCACTACGCGGCTTTGCGGTCCTGGCTGCAGGGCTTGCCGCTTGACGTCATCGCGGGCCGCTGGCTGGCAACGGACCCCGACGACGTGCCCGGCCCTCGCGCAACATTGGAGATGTTGCACACCATCCGTGACGCCCTGGTACAGCGCGCACGCTTACACGGTCGCGAGGACCTGGCCAATGCATCGGCCACGCCCGGACGCTCAGGCAAGGGCAAGGACCGCGCGATCGAGGCGGTGCGCTGCCTCGAAAGCATGGGCACGCCGAAGCCGCTGCCCGAGCATGACGTTGGATTGTGGCTGGCCGCGCCGCTAGCGCGCCGGCTTCGGGCGGCCGGCATCGTGACCTTGGCCGATCTGGCCGCGCTGTGCAACCAGCGGGGCAGCAGCTGGTGGCGACACGTACCGCGCATCGGCCCACTGGCCGCCGGGCGCGTTGTGCAAATCCTGGTCCAGCACAGCGCGTCGATCGGGCAACTCGGCGCGCACGTCACTGGCACCGCCCTTGCAACGCCAGCGGTGCCCGCGCCGCTGCAGGCCGGCTCCGGCGCGGCTGTACCACTAGAGACGATGCGGTTGCCGCCCACGCTCGACGGCGCCGACGGCATCAATCGCGCGCCGCGAGACCTCTGCATGATCGGTGCCCGGGATGACTACCAAGCGATCCAGGCTTGGGACTTTCAGACCTATCGCACCGATCGCAAGGAAGCCGAGCGCTTTCTGCGCCGGGATCATCCTCGAGCGCGGCAAGGTTCTCTCCAGAGCCCTTGCCGACGAATGCACCGCCTATCGCGCGTTCCTGGCGCCATCAGAACCGCCGGCAGGAATGCGGTGAGCTAGCGGCTGTACCTGCCCCTACTCTGACACATTCGTTTATCGGAGTACAAATACACTCTGACTTCCCCACCAAATCATTGGAAACATTATTGAAACTCCAAGTGTCGTACTAAAAAGGCTGAGACCAATGTTTTCAGCCAATGACAAGCCATGATCAGGATAATTATCTCTAAATGCTTTGTGAGCAAAAAAAACGGAGGACGCCACGCCAAAAACAAAGAACCCGATCATAATCCACCCAAAAAAATACCGGATCGGTGAGCTCCAATACGCGAACGCAGATAACACCAGACATATATTTCCAACAACCTCAATAACCACAAAATTATTTAATCTTCCTTTCCTGAAATCTCCAACGTGCGACCAAATTACAAAAGTGATATATAACGCAAAATAAATTTCAACCCACTGGGGCATTATATCCTCCTCGACACCAAGGCATGAATTTTGCCCCAACCTAGGCTTATAATCCAGATCCGGCGAGTCTGGTCCCGTGATATGGGTGGATTGGCGTGTTGCGGAATGCCAGTAAAGCGTAGAAGCCCGCCCCGGAGATGCCGATCTGTTTGAGAGCTTCGCAGCTTGGGTGCAGGATCGCGTCCTAGAGCTTCTCGAAGAGTGAGCGGCAGTGTCTCCATGCCATGAGCGAACATCCAGGGTCGGCGGTGGTTTGCGCCAGTTCTGTATAGAGCCGAAATTCGCTTCAAAAATTTTCTCTTTTAGCAAGCAAATGGACAAAGAACCTCTGTTAGATCTGTTTCTCCTTACCCTTCACATTGGTCGGGGCAGCAATGCCGATATGCCGGCTAAACTCGTCGGGGCCTATGTTCCAGTTTTTGTCGGAGCAATGGACCACGAGAGTGCAGCGAGTCTAGCGGTTTCTGGTCTGCGCAAGCAGGGCTTTGAGTTCTTGGATATTGCTGACGGCAAAATCCACGAGCTTGACCCGATGCGATGGGATACCTTTATCAAAGAAGCGTGGTCAGATTTCACGGATCATTTTCCAAGCCAACAGACCGTGATCGACCGCCTAGCGTCGGAGTTCTTCTTTACTGGGCCTTTTGCCAGCTACGAAGCGAGATGAGTGGCTGCTCTGGGTTGGGAACCACCAGCCAGAGCCGCTGAACCTTTACGAAGGTGAGAGACCTATGTGGCTCCGGTGACGAGTTCGCGCGCTCCAAGCACTTCGACCTGGCCTTGTCGAAATATTGGGAGGCATGGGATCTGCTACCCGATGAAAAGATGAAATGGAAAGCGGCTACCTGGATTTTAGCCGCAATCGGTGATGTCAATTTTCACAGTGGGGACTATCAGGCCGGAAGAGACAACTTGATTCATGCGATGCACTGCCCAGAGGGCGTTGGAAATCCATTTTTACACCTCCGCTTGGGGCAATGCCATTATGAGCTCGGTTCGTTGGACCGTGCAACTGACGAACTCGCGCGTGCCTACATGGGTGGGGGCATGGAGCTCTTCATGGAAGACGACTACAAATATCTCGATTTCTTAGAAAAAAAGATGTCTTTGTAGCGCTTGTACGTGCAGCGCCAAGACATCATTGGCACCTTGCGGCCAGAAGCGGTCAGCAACTTACCCGCCTCGCGCCCCGATAGCAGTCTGTCCAGCGGACTGCACACCGCCAACACGCCTATCCGCATTAGGTGGGTGTGATCGTCGGCGTGGTTGCGTCCGCATGGCCTAGCAGTTCTTGCAGCGTGCGGAGCACATCGCCCCATAATACGATAGGCCTCGCGAACAGCACCGACCTCAACCGAAGGACCGAACAATGACGAAATACCTTATCTCCTTTCCTGGAAAGGCGATGGCAGTCCCCGCCGAGGACCTTGCCGCTGTGGGCGAAGCTGCGCGCGAGGTCATACGCGATGCGAAGGTTGCCGGCGTGTACGTGTTCGGTGGCGGCATCAACAAGGATGTCGCACCACTCATGGTCGCCTCAGACGGAACGGTCGCAAACGAAACCTATCCCCAGAGGAAGGAGCTCGACGGCGGCCTCTGTGTACTGGAGCTCCCATCGCGCGAAGCCGCAATCCAGTGGGCTGCGAAGATCGCCAAAGCTTGCCGCTGCTCGCAGGAACTCCGCGAGTTTGGGTATGACTCCGAGAGCTGAAAGGCAGGGTCCGTATCCACGTCAATCGACAAGGCGATCGGTGAACTTCCGCGTTCGGCCATTCTCGGCCGTCCACCCTTGCGTCGCCGGACGGCCGGAGTGGGACGTCATACGGACTCTGGTAGGAGCAGCCTTTTCGCGGACAGCGGACTCCTTCGACATTGCCCCAAATCGTCATCACCTGGCGCTGATAGTGGTGCGCCGGGCCTATCCGTGGCCGACGCCGCGAAATATCCACTTTGCTTCTGCCTTACTCAATCGGCAGTTGCCGCACCGGTTTGCCGGTGAGCTGGGCGACAGCATGTGCCACGGCCGGTGCGACCGGGGGCACTGCAATTTCACCAACGCCGCTGGGCTCGGCCGTGCTGGGCACGAGGTGGGTTTCGATCACCGGTCCCTCCGCCATCTTCAGCAGCGGATAGTCGGGGAAGTTGGCCTGCACGACCTGCCCGTCCTTGATCTGGACCTGGCCGTACAGCGCCGCAGTCAGCCCGAAGATGATCCCGCTTTCCATCTGCTGCGCAACGATGTCCGGATTGATCACCGTGCCGCAGTCCACGGCGCAGACAACGCGATGCACACGCGGCTTGCCGTCCCTGAGCGACACTTCCGCCACCTGCGCCACCACCGAGCCAAACGCATTGTGCAGCGCGAGCCCACGCGCACGCGGCGCACCGTCTGCGGCCGGTGCCAGCGGCTGGCCCCAGCCTGCCGCCTGCGCCAGGGTGTCGAGCACCTTCAGCTCACGCGGGTGCGCCTTGAGCAAGTTGCGCCGCATCGCCAGCGGGTCAAGCTTGGCAGCGGCCGCCACGTCGTTCAGGAAGCCCTCGAGGAAGAACCCGGTGTAGGAATGGCCGACGCTGCGCCAGAACCCGATCGGGACCGGCAAATCGACCACCAGGTGCGCGATGTGCTCGTGCTCGATCTCGTACGGCAGGTCGAACAGGCCCTCGGCTGTATAGCGGTCAATACCGGGCGACGGCACACCGAACAGACGCTCCAGCTCGCCGGCCATGATCGACTGCGCGGCACTGCGCGAGGCGATGGCCGTCACCTTGCCATTCTCGACGCGTGCCTTCAGCCGTGCGATGGCCTGCGGGCGATAGAAGTCGTGGCGGATGTCGTCTTCGCGCGCCCAGATCACCTGTACCGGGCGGCCCTCGGTCTTGGTGGCGATCGACACGGCCTGGCCGATGAAATCCGACTCCAGCCGCCGTCCGAATCCGCCGCCAATGAGCGGGATGTCGATCTGCACCTGGTTCCGGCTCACACCTGCGGCGCGCGCGGCGACCAGTTGCGCCAGCGTGGCCACCTGGGTGGGCGCCCATAGCTGCACGCCATCCGTGGTCACCAGCGCCGTGCAGTTGATCGGCTCCATGGCGGCATGCGCCAGGTACGGCACACTGTATTCGGCCTCGACGATGGTTGCGCCACCCGTCTTGTCAAAGGCCTTCAGGCCATCGCCCATCGAACGGTACGTGAAGCCGCCCTTGTCGCTGTCGAGCGCGCTAACGAGCTGGCGCCGGATGCCCGCGGAATCGAGCGAGGCATGCGGCCCGTTGTCCCAGACCGGCTCGAGCTTTTCCAGGGCCTGTCGTGCCTGCCAGTAGTGGTCGGCCACCACGGCCACGCCCGGTGCGCCACCCGCCGATCCCTCGAACGGCACGACATACCGCACACCGGGCATGGCAAGCGCCGCCTTTGACTGGAAGGTCATGAGCTTGCCGCCAAACACCGGACACATGACGACCGCCGCATACAACATGCCGGGCGGCCGCGCATCGATGGCAAAGCGTGCGCTGCCATCCGTCTTGGCGGCGATGTCATTGCGCGGTGCAGGCTTGCCAATCAGTTGATATTGCGCAGCCGGTTTGAGCGTGACGCCCGATGGCGGCGCAATGTCGCGCGCCTTCCGCGCGACCGCGGAGAAAGGCATCTGCTTGCCGCCCGGGCCAGTTAGCTGGCCTTCCCGCACCGTTACTTGCGCCGCCTGCACGCCCCATTCGCGCGCAGCCGCTTCCACCAGCGTGGCGCGCGCAGTTGCGGCGGCCTCGCGCACGGGCTGCCAGCCGTCGGCCAGGCTGCTGCTGCCGCCCGTGATGATGAGGCCGATCTCGCGCGCGCTCTTTGCCATGATCCAGTGCAGCGCCCGCGCCCAGGTCTTGTCGGCGTCGTCCGGATGCAGCGGCAGCGAGCTGTCGCCCATGGCGACGACATTGCCATAGATTCGCTCGATGGGCGACGACTCGATGCTCACCCGCGCCAGCGGAATATCGAGTTCCTCGGCGGCCAGCATCGACAGCGCGGTGTGGATGCCCTGGCCCATCTCTACCCGCGGCATGGCGAGGATGACGTTGCCTTCCGGCGTGATCTTGATCCAGCCGTTCAGGGCAATCTGGCCGGACTTTTCAGGGAATACCGCGGGACCGCCAAGCCGGCTGCGCGGGGGCATCACGCCCCAGCCCACCACCAGCGCGCCGCCAAGGCCGAGCGCCCCCAGCAGGAATCGGCGCCGTCCACGGCGCGGCGTCGTTGCGTTGGGGCTCATGCGCGGCCCTCGCGCAGCGCCTTCGCGGCACGTTTGATGGCGGTACGCACGCGCGGATATGTGCCGCAGCGGCACAGGTTGGTGATGGCCACGTCGATGTCGGCATCACTAGGATCTGGCTGCCGGGCCAGCAGGTCCGCCGCTGCCATCAGCATGCCCGACTGGCAGTAGCCGCATTGCGGCACCTGTTCGTCAATCCAGGCCTGCTGCAGCGCGTGGCGCTTGCCTGGTGCGCTGGCCAGCCCTTCGATCGTGGTGATGCGCTTGCCAACCACCGCCTCCACGGGCAGGACGCAGGACCGCACCGCCACGCCATCCAGATGCACGGTACACGCGCCGCAAGCCGCGACGCCGCAGCCAAATTTTGTGCCCGTCAGGTTCAGGTGGTCCCGCAACACCCACAGCAAGGGGGTGGCCGGGTCGCATTCGACGCTGACCGGCTGGTGGTTGACGTCCAGATTCATGTATTGCCTCCTTGCCTTTACCGAAATCTATGCCGGTTTGTCTCAGCATAAGGTTGCCGAGCGCTTTGGCCACACTGTTGCGCAGGCCATCGACGGTCAGTCAGCCGGTCCTGACTGGCCGGCGCCGGCTTGCCTTACGAAGTGTTGTGACGTCGCCGGTCGCCAGGGCCGGGCTTTCCATTTCCCCTGACCGCATCCGCGACAGCACCCTCCTCGCGTTGGTGGCGCAGTCAATATCCTCAGGCTTCGCCTCAATCTCCGCCAGCAGTGCGACGAGGTGCGCCTTGCTCTGCGCAAGCCGCGCCTCCAGCGCCTCGATGTCCTGCACCTTGCTGCGGAGCGTTTCAATCAAGGAGCCATGCTTCCAGTGCGCCAGGTCGGGCGGTAGCAGCGTACGAATCTCGTCGAGACTAAAGCCGGCCTGCTGCGCAGTCGCGATCAGGTCAAGCACCAGCACCGCCTGATGTGGATAGGTCCGGTAGCCGTTCGGCTGACGCTCGACCTTCAACAGGCCGATGCCTTCGTAAAAGCGGATGCGCGACGGGGCAAGGCCAGTGCGCTCCGCCAGTTCGCCGATCTTCATGCTCGCCACACTCCTCAAACAGCTTGAAGTCGCCCTCAAGAATCTCTGGCTCTATACCTATACGTCAGTTAAAACGCGCTACCCAACCTAACGGCATGGCTTGCATCAGCACGCCCACGAATGCCCACGGCCAGCCAGGAACACAAGCCTCATCTGGCTCGCGCTCGATGGCTCTAACCATGTATTGGCAGCCGAGGTCCTCCGGAATTTCAAACGGCAACTTTCTCGCTGCTGCGTTGAGTTCCGTACGGATATAACCGGGGAACAGGGTGCTGACCTTTATCGGCGTGTCCAGTAGTTCGGCGCGAATGCCTTCAGCCAGATGGGCCACTGCTGCCTTGCTTGCTGCATAGGCGGTCAGGTGTCTGGGCAGGCCGCGCTTCGCGCTCATGGACGAGATAACCACCAGATGACCGCCGTTCTGGCTTCGGAAGATCTCCACAGCCGCTTCGCATTGGGCAAGGGCTGCTATGAAGTTGGTCTCGGCGGTGCGCAGATTGGTGGCGAAATGGCCAGTACCAATGCGTCGTCCTTCGCCAATGCCGGCATTGACAATGATCCGATCCAGCCGGCCAAACATCTGCACAAACTCGCCAAATGTGGCGAAGACCTTCTCGTGATCATTGACATCAAGTGCGCTGACCTCAACTCGCACATCGAATGCTCTGCATAGCTCGCCCTTTAGCTCGTGCAGACGTTCGGCACGCCGCGCACACAGCGCAAGGTTGTAGCCGCGTGCAGCAAATTGCCGCGCCATTCCAGCGCCTAGTCCTGAGCTGGCCCCGGTAATCAGGACAGTCTTGCATTGATTTGTCATTTCGGTCTCGTCTTGCCCGATCATTCAGCGCCAGGACAGCAGATGGCTGCGATCGCCGTGAAAGTGTGAGTACTCGTTCAAGGTCATGAGCCTGCGCTTACGCTGGCTGCTCACCTGCAATGACGTCATGCTGGCATTGGCCAGTGTCCAGTTGACTTGCATCGCGGCCGCATCGCCAAGGCCAAGCAAGGCCTGGGCAATCACGGCGATCACCCCCACCCGATGTGACCACCAGATGCGTCCCATCCGGCCTGGCCAGCTTCAGCACCTGCTCCAGTGCAGCCTGGCAGCGCGCCTGGAACTGGCGCCAGGGCTCGTCATAGTCCCCGTCCGCAGCTTCTCCGTTTCAGCGTTTGGCCAGCGCCATCCTGGCTTGCTGGCTGAATGAGCGGGCATCTGTCAGGTGTGTCGTCATATCACCTCGAAGCGCAAACCAGCATGGCGCGTCAGGCGTTCGATAAAGCGCTCGTCAAACATCGTCGCCGGCGTCCAGAAGCCGCCACCGCGCCCGATCTTGATCCCGTTCTTAACTTGGTCCAGTGCCAGACTGGCCGCCGCCTGGCCAAGTATCTTGCCGGTGGAGCCGTAACCCGGATCGCGATCACCGGCGACTTTCACACGTAAGGTCTGCCCCCCTTCGGTTCGACCCAGGAACCGCAGATCGTAGCGACCGGCCAACTGTGCCGCAGGGCTGGGCCCTTCACCGGGCTTGGGCAGCAAGAAGCGCTCCATCACGCCGCGGATGGGGCTGATGACGGCTCCCACCATGAACGCACCGAGACCCGCCACGATCGTCAGTGCAGTCAAGCGGCCTTTGAAACCCACCCCCGTCAGCATCGCTTCGTCATACGTGAACGGGTTGCCATAGGCCTTGCCTGACAAGGCGTTGGAACGGTGAACCACGCGCTCATTGATCGCCGCCATGACGAAGGGGGCTATCCAGGCACCGAAGTCAGTATCGAATTCGGCGGCTCTAACGTAGTGCTGGCGTGCCGTGAAACCGTGGCCTTTGGGGCAAAGTGCATAGGGGTTGACCAACTCCTTGCGCAAGGAAGGATCGGCAGCGGCTTCCTTGACCACGTTGATCATGCTGGCCACCGTGCCGCCTGAAGCGCCACCTTTGAGTGTCTTGACGCGCATCTTGACATGGGCGGCCGGGGCACCAAAATGCTGCATCGCCTGTTGCTGCAAGAAATAGACACCCATGTCGGAGGGCACCGAATCGAAGCCGCAGCAATGCACAATGCGCGCCCCCGATTGCTGGGCCGTGGCCTCATATTTCTCGATCATCCGCTTGATCCACTGGGTCTCGCCGGTGAGGTCGCAGTAGTCTGTGCCACTTTCCGCGCACACCTTGATCAGCGGTTCGCCATACAGCGCGTAGGGGCCGACGGTGGACACCACCACCCGGGTCTGCGCGCACAGGGCTCGCAACTGGGCTTCGTTAGCAGCGTCCGCCACGATGATGGGCAGGGATTGCCCCGCCGCGCCCAGCGAGCGCCTGACGTCCTCGAGCTTCGCTTCGGATCGGCCTGCAATGGCCCAGCGCAAGGTTTCGGCCTGACCCGAGAGGTATTCGGCCAGGTACCGCGTCAGGATCTGACCAACAAAGCTGGTGGCGCCAAATACGACGACGTCATAGTCCGGGGCGGTCATGGGCGTTTCCTTGCGGCGATGATAGCCGAGGCGCTGGAATTCAAGCCTTCCGGCTCACCTTCCAGCGGCCCGAATTCGATTTGTGCAAACCGCCTATCCATACTCATTGAGCTTTCTCGATGATTGACCCTGTATGCGGTGCCTGAGGCAGTGCCCGAGGCAAGCCGATTAACAGCCGGCAGCCAGCACTTTAACGTTAAACTCAACTTGAAGGTCAAGCATCCAGACGCGGATAGTTCAGGTTGGACTCATTCCGATCACCTTGTGGATCCCAACACGGATATTGAAGGGATCGGAACCAAAGTAGACGTTCCGACACATTGAGAGACATGTGCGCCAGCAGTTCCTGGCGCTTTCCAGCACGTTCCGGGATCAGCTCGCTGCGGGGCGACGGGTCTTACCCCGGGCTGGTACGACGGCCCCTTCTTCGCGGAGGCGGTCCAGCACCCACTTCGTCCTGTCAGAGCAGGGCATATCCGCAGGCCGGTTTTCGATGTTCCTGATGGCGGCGAGCAGATGGGTCTTGTTTTGTTTGAGGCGTTTTTGCATGTCCTCGATTTCGGCGACTTTCCGCTTGAGGGCATCCAGTAACTCATCGTGCTGCCAGTTCCCCGAACCGAGCGGTAGCAGATGCCGGATCTGATCGAGCGAGAACCCCGCACTCTGCGCGCTGGCGATGATTTCCAGAATCCATACCGCCTCCGGCGGGTAGTCGCGATAGCCATTCGCCTGGCGCTCGACCGCCAGGATCAATCCGGCTGCCTCGTAAAAGCGAATGCGGGAGGCCGTCAGACCGCTGAGCTTTGCCAGTTCTCCAATTCTCATACGGCACCTAAGAAAGCATTGACATTAAGGTTCACTTTAATCCTACAGTGAATCTTGGCCCGGCAAGGCAGGCCGACCTGGCTAGCGCGGTGTCCCCGGCCACATTCCCTCCCCTCATCTACCTATCTGGAAAGGAGCAGCACTCGACCTCCGCGCAGCAAATATCAGCGTGCACATCGCCGATTGAAGGCTTATGCACTACACAGGAGAAGCGAAAATGGGATACGTGACAACAAAGGATGGCGTTGAGATCTTCTACAAAGACTGGGGGCCACGTGACGCACAGGTGATTTTTTTTCATCACGGTTGGCCGCTCTGCGCTGACGACTGGGATGCTCAGATGCTCTTCTTTCTAGCGCAAGGCTATCGGGTCGTCGCGCATGATCGCCGCGGTCATGGGCGATCCAGTCAGGTCTGGGACGGCCATGACATGGACCATTATGCGGATGATGTGGCAGCGGTCGTGAACCACCTCGGCGTGCAGAAGGCTGTCCATGTCGGCCATTCCACGGGCGGCGGCGAGGTCATCCACTACGTCGCCCGCCATGGGGAGGACCGCGTCTCCAAGGCAGTACTTATCAGCGCCGTTCCGCCGATCATGGTGAAGACCGAGAAGAACCCAGGCGGCCTGCCCAAGGAAGTGTTCGACAACCTCCAGGCCCGGCTCGCGGCAAACCGTGCGCAATTCTATTACGACATTCCCGCGGGCCCCTTCTACGGCTATAACCGCCCCAACTCAAAGCCGTCGGAAGGCGTCATCTGGAATTGGTGGCGGCAGGGAATGATGGGTAGCGCCAAGGCCCACTATGACGGCATCGTTGCCTTCTCGCAGACCGACTTCACCGAAGACCTGAAGAGCGCCACGATTCCCGTTCTGGTGATGCATGGCGACGACGATCAGATCGTCCCTTTTGCAGACTCGGGCCCGCTGTCGGCGAAGCTGCTCAGGAACGGCACCCTGAAGACCTATCCGGGTTTCCCGCACGGAATGCCCACTTCCAACGCCGAAGCCATAAACGCCGATCTGCTCGCGTTCGTGCGCGGCTGACAGCCACGGGTGCCAGAAGCATAGCCTTCCGGCACCTGACTGCTCCCCCTTCGCGAAGCATTTCAGGACGCTCGACCGTGCTGCAGTGGAGAAGACGCCGTTCTGCTCGCCACGAGTTTTGTGGCGGGCCATTTTCATTTGGTGGGTACCCGCCATTGCGAAGCGGGAGCCTCAGCCTGAAGTAGCCGCACGGCCGCGGCTTGGCGTCCAGTCCTCGCAGCCATGCCCCGCGATGCTCATACATCACCTCAAAAAAAGGGCATTGACATTAAAGTTGACTTTAACCTTAAAGTCGAATCACGATCAAAACGAGGTGACCCCATGAACGTGTTCGACAAGTTGATCCTTCGTAACGGTTCAACCGTTCCGAACCGCATCGCCAAAGCCGCCATGGAAGAGAACATGGCGGACGCTGACCACGCGCCCTCCGAGGCGCTGACGCGGCTGTACAAGGCCTGGGCAGAGGGGGGTGCCGGCTTGCTGATGACCGGCAATGTGATGGTGGACGGCCGTGCCATGACGGGGCCCGGCGGCGTCGTGCTGGAAGACGCCAGGCACCTGGACCGGTTCAGGCGCTGGGCACGGGTCGGCCGATCCAAGGGGGCGCAGTTCTGGCTGCAGATCAACCATCCCGGCCGCCAGATGCCTGCCAATTTGGGTCAGCCCACCTGGGCTCCCTCCGCTGTGTCAATGAACCTGGGCAACATGTCCAGGCATTTCAACACGCCGCAGGCGATGACGCAGGAGGTCATCGAGGACGTGATCCAGCGCTTTGCCCGTACGGCACAACTGGGGGAACAGGCAGGTTTCACGGGCGTCGAAATTCACGCGGCGCACGGCTACCTGCTGAGCCAATTCCTCTCGCCGTTGAGCAACCAAAGAACAGATGCGTGGGGTGGCCCGCTGGAAAACCGCGCTCGCTTGCTCTTTGAGATCGTCAAGGCCGTACGCGCCGTGGTTTCGCCCGGATTCGCAGTTGCCGTCAAGCTGAACTCTGCCGACTTCCAGCGTGGCGGCTTCAGCGCGGATGACGCCCGCCAGGTTGTGAAGATGCTCAACGAGCTGGCCGTCGACCTGGTCGAGTTGTCGGGAGGGAGCTATGAGGCCCCGGCCATGCAGGGTGAAGCCCGCGACGGCAGCACGCTCGCCCGCGAGGCCTACTTTGTCGAGTTCGCCCGCGACATCCGCGCGGTGGCGAAGATGCCAGTGATGGTCACAGGCGGCATCCGCCGTCGGCCGGTGGCCGAGCAAGTGGTCAGGAGCGGCGTGGACATGGTTGGCATCGGTACTGCCCTGGCCATCGACCCCAATCTGCCGCGCGACTGGCGCGCTGGCAAAGACAGTGCGCCCGCGTTGCTGCCGATCAGTTGGAAGAACAAGCCGCTGGCCTCATTGGCAAACATGGCGGCAGTCAAGTTTCAACTGCGCAAGCTCAGCCGAGGCAAGGCCACGGATCCCAGGGTGTCACCACTGCGCGCGCTGATCCTGCAACAGGTGTCCAACGCATGCCGCGTCCGCCAATACCGGCGCTGGGTGGCTCAGCGCGTCCATGCCTCGGACCCCATGTATCCATGAACGCACTGCTGAAGAACTTGCTCGCCCTCGTGATGACATCCGTGCTTATGCTTCCCCTGCTGGGGCAAGCACAGGCCCCTGGTTCACACGAAGTTGCCGCGCAAGGTGCGCGCGTGCTAGTAGTCGTCACTAATCACGCGGACGACCCGAGTCGCCAGGACAAGACCGGGCTGTGGCGGACGGAATTGACGCATTTCTGGGACGTACTCCAGGTAGCCGGGGTCGCCATGGACATCGTCAGCCCGAAGGGTGGCAATAGTCCGCTTGATGAGCGAAGCCTGGGGAGCCTCTATCTCGATGATGCCGCCCGCTCCCACTTGCGCGACCCGGCATTCATGGACCGACTCAATCACACGAAGCCGGCCACTGACGTTGACCCGAGGGCCTACAGCGCCATTTACTTCACCGGCGGCCATGGAACGATGTGGGATTTCCGTGACGCCCCGGACCTCAAGCGCGTAGCCGAGGCGATCTACCAGCAGGGAGGCATCGTGTCAGCGGTCTGCCACGGCAACGCAGCACTGATTCAACTTCAGCGAGCGGATGGCAAGCCGCTCGTCAGCGGTCGACGCGTCACGGGCTTCTCCAATTTCGACGAGCGCTTGTCGGGCACCCGGGATCAAGTCCCGTTCTATCTGCAGGACGCCATGGTGGACGCTGGTGCGAAGTACGAAAAGGCGCTCCTGCCCTTCACCTCCTATGTCGTCACCGATGGACGTCTCGTCACGGGGCAGAACCCTCAGTCGAGCGAAGCTGTAGCAAGGCAGGTGCTGTCGCTACTGCAGCCGAAGGCCGAGTCTGCAGCCAGGTAGGTCCTACCTTCGGCACGTATCCATCCCGGCGCGCCGCTGCCATGTGAGGCCAGAAATGCAGGCCAGACGCTTGACCTTCCAGTTACGTTGGAGCTTAGGATGCTTCACGGCATCAATCACTCCCGAACCAGACCTTTCTCAACTTAAGCACCCAAGGTATCGTCAAAATGAAAATCAGCAATCTTGCTGCAGCAGCAGGGGTAATCATGAGTGTCCTCTTGAATCCTGCATGGGCCGATGGCACATCGGAAACCAGGCAAACCGAAAGCACAACAATCAGCATCGCCGGCCATGAGGTCCCTGTGGTCAAAGGCGGGCTGTATGACCGCTATCGCTCCAATCCTCCGCTTTCCGTCATTGCCTCCGAAGCGCCAGACGTTGACTTGAGTTGGTTCAAGGAACTCAAGAAGGAGAAAGTGAATATTGGTTTTGAATCCTATTCGCCAAACTTCTACTACAAGAACAGCAGGGTGACAGTCATCTTCACCGCCGACTTGAACAAGCTTCGGGAATTGATGCCTGCCCAAGTCCTGGAGAGGGTTCAGCCGCTCCAGGTCTGGCCGGGCAGAGGCCTTGTTGCGCTCACCGCCTACGCCTATGACTATTGCGACAACGACAGCTATAACGAGATTGGTCTCTCCGTCATCACGAATCGGCCGGGCAGCCCCAGTTTTGGACCGCTCACCTTGATGAGTCAGGCCATGTCGAACGACTTCTGGGGCTACGTACTGAAGCTTCCGGTCAATACCGAGCTCGCCAGGGTGCGCGGTGTGGTTGGTTACAACCTGCCGAAATGGTTGACTGGCATTAACTACCGTGAGAGCGACAAGTCGATTGTCGTCGAGATCTTTGACAGCCAGACGGGCAAAATCGATGTCACCCTGGAAACCAGGAAGCTAGCCAATCTTTCGAGCAAGATATCCATGGTGACCAATAGCTTTACCAATGTCGATCAGCAAGGGCAATTGACCACGGGCTATGCAACTTCCCGGCAGCTCAGTCATGCCTCCAGCACAAGTGCGGAGGCGGTAAGCCTCAGTCTGACTGAAGGAAGTCTATCAACGTTCATCAAGTCCCTGGACCTTGGCAAGATGGTCAAGTACGAGTACGTGCCCGAATTCCAGAGCGCGCTCTACTCCCCCAAGCCGCTGTGATGTGTTTTCCCGCATCACGCCGAGCAACCACTCTCCGAACTTTCTGCTGGCCCGTTGCAAGGCGATCAGGCAGTACCGGCAATGACCACGTAACCCCGCCGGCGGCGCTACGCTACGGCTGGCCAACCGAACCTAGCCTAAACACAAGCCGTTGATTTCGCTGGAATTCGGTCCGACCCAATCTTGAACCGACCAATTTTGCATTCCGAATCCTCATGCTGATAAGAATAGTTATCGGCATGGACATGGGTGGCAAGAAAAGGCGCCCGGGTGCGGCGGGTGCCGGTGTCTGGGCTCCGTGCTGTCCGTCCCTACCCCTTGCGCCGCGCCTCGACGATGACGGCGCGGGTCTGCATATCCATGTCGACGGCCATGTCGCCCGGCAGGTCTGCGAGGTCTTAGCGCATCTGCCGTTCACATTCTTCCGCGCGTGCAAGACGCGTTGCCGCTTACTGCCGGGCGGCCAGTTCGGCCGCGCGCTGTGCCTCTGCGAGCCATAACGCGTCAACGCGGATCATCACAGCCGGTCCCTGGGCGGTCCGGCGTATTGCTGCGCCGCGCAGTGGCCGAGGCATCCGTGTGCTCCGCATGCCGCTTATACCCCCAAGGAGCGGTAACGATGTAACAAAAGCATCACATTTTACCGCGATGATCGCATTTCCCGAATGGCGTGAGTGCGCTGTCAAGTCGACCCGTTCTTCTGCATGTGTCCTGCGGCGCCGCTGTGGGCGCGACGAATTTCTTGGAAATGCGGAGCGCGGGGATCGATCCGGGCGGCGCCTTTATTTTTGCTCAGACGTTCGCCGGGCACGCCGCTTAAGAACTCGAGGGATCGATCGGACAGGACTGTATGAATCTTCCGTGACAATCGTCAATCCCCTTTGACTAGTTACGTCTTTAAACCAACATCTTGCCTTCTTCAGACCCACCTTGCGCGGATCGGAGCAGGAGTCCAGTGGTCATGAGTCAGGAATTCGCGACATGCCGATGCGGGAGAAACATTGAATACAGATCGACAGTCTTCGCTGGTTTCGGCCAAGGATCCCTTTGCGGCCGGGCGCGGAGATACCACACCTGCGATTCATCCGGCGCTAGTCGCACTGTGCACCCTCTCTCGCATCCATCAGGTTGCAGCCGATGCCTCCTTGCTGGCTCATCAACTAGGCCTTGCTCCGTCAGACGCTGTCGATACAGCGACCGTACTGCGCGCGGCCAAGCACCTTGGCCTCAAAGCCAAATCCTCGCGCTCCACACTCGACAGGCTGAGCCTGACGCCCTTGCCGGCACTGGCTGTGCTCCGTGGCGAAGACGGCGCAGAGCGCTTCGTGATCCTTGCGCAGTGCGATGCCCAGCGTGTTCTTCTGCAAGACCCCACCGCCGAAACGTCGCGTCCAGTCATCGAACCCAAGGAAGCCTTCGCTGCGCGCTGGACCGGCGAGCTCATCCTCATCACCAGCCGCGCCAGCCTCGCGGGCGAACTTGCCAAGTTCGACTTCTCCTGGTTCATCCCCAGCCTCGTCAAGCACAGGAAGCTGCTGGGCGAAGTGCTCTTCATCTCCTTCATCCTCCAACTCTTCGCGCTGGTCAGTCCCCTCTTCTTCCAGGTCGTTATGGATAAGGTGCTGGTGCATCGCGGCGTCACCACGCTGGACGTGCTCGTCATCGGCTTGCTGGTCGTCGTCGTCTTCGAATCCCTGCTTAACGGCCTACGCAGCTACATTTTCAGCCACACCACCAACCGCATCGACGTTGAGCTTGGCGCACGGCTGTTCCGTCATCTGGTCCAATTGCCACTCGCCTACTTCCAGGCGAGGCGCGTTGGCGATTCGGTCGCCCGCGTACGTGAACTCGAGAACATCCGCAGCTTCCTCACCGGGAACGCGCTGACGGTGCTGCTCGACGTCGCATTCTCGATCGTCTTCGTCACTGTCATGCTGTTCTACAGCGCGCCCTTGACGCTGATCGTACTCGCGAGCATGCCGCTGTATTTCGGACTCAGCCTGGCAGTGGTGCCCATCCTGCGCAGGCGCCTGGACGAGAAATTCGCACGCGGCGCTGAGAACCAGGCCATGCTGGTGGAGACCGTTAGCGCCATCCAGACGGTCAAGGCCACTGCGCTGGAGCCTGTCTTCGGATGCCGCTGGGACAACCAACTGGCCGCCTACGTCTCCGCTAGCTTCAGAACCCAGAACCTTGCGAGTTGGGCGCACGAAGGCGTCAACCTCATCGGAAAGCTCGTGAATGCCGTCACCCTCTGGTACGGCGCGCACCTGGTGATGAACAACGAGCTCACGGTCGGCCAGTTCGTCGCCTTCAATATGTTCGCGCAGCGCGTGTCACAGCCCATCATGCGCATGGCCCAACTGTGGACCGACTTCCAGCAGACCGGCATTTCCATGGCTCGGCTCGGTGATATCCTCAACACCCGCACGGAAGTCCCACCGAGCGCAGCCGCCCAACTGCCGGCACTCAAGGGGCGCGTAACGCTGGACAACCTGACCTTCCGATACCGACCTGAGGCAACGCCAGTGCTTAACGGTGTCAGCCTGGATGTGCGTCCCGGCGAAGTCATTGGTATCGTTGGACGCTCGGGCTCCGGCAAAAGCACGCTGACCAAGCTGATCCAGCGCCTCTATTCCCCCGAGCAGGGACGCCTGCTGGTCGACGGCATCGATATCAGCCTGATCGACGCAGCCCAGCTCAGAAGACAGGTCGGGGTCGTGCTTCAGGAGAACCTGCTATTCAACCGCAGCGTACGCGAGAACATCGCGATCGTCGACCCGGCCGCGCCGTTCCAAGGCGTCATCCATGCAGCCCAGTTGGCGGGTGCGCATGAATTCATCAGCGAGCTGCCCGAGGGCTACGACACCATCGTCGGCGAACAAGGAGCGAGTCTCTCGGGCGGACAGCGCCAACGCATCGCCATTGCCCGTGCACTCTTCTCTCATCCGCGCATCCTGATCTTCGACGAGGCCACCAGTGCGCTCGACTACGAGAGTGAGGCCATCGTGCAGCGCAACATGACGCATATATGCAAGGGACGCACGGTTTTCATCATTGCCCACCGACTTAGCGCAGTGCGGCATGCCAACCGCATCATTGTGATGGACAAGGGACGGATCGTCGAAGGTGGCACCCATGAGGCCCTGATCAACCGGCCCAATGGCATATATGCGCACCTGTGGGCGATACAGGACGGCGGCCATCCGACCGAAGGCAGGGACGTTGGGGTGGCAGACAGAGGGGCTACGGCATGAACACGAACTCCTCGGACGTCTCAACTAGCACACCCACAGCCAACTCGCCGAGCGTGCGTCACCCTGTTCTCGAACTCTTCGCCCGTTATCGCGCCATTTTCAACGTAGCCTGGCAGCACCGCCATGAGTTGGCAGGGCCAAGACGCCTGGCCGATGAAGCGGCCTTCCTGCCTGCGGCCCTGAGTCTTCAGGACACACCCGTGCATCCGGCGCCCCGGCGCCTGGCCTATGCGCTGATCGTTCTGTTTCTCATCGCGCTGACATGGTCCATTTTCGGACAGATCGACATTGTCGCGGCGGCGCCCGGCAAGATCATCGTGAGTGAGCGCACCAAGACCATCCAGCCGTTGGAGGTGAGCGTGGTCAAGCGCGTATTGGTGAGGGACGGAGATCACGTCGAGGCCGGGCAGGCATTGGTCGAGCTTGACCCCACCAGCGCCCAGGCCGACAGGACCAGCATCGATGAGCAGCTGAAGTCGATGCAATCGGAAGTGCTCCGCACCCGCGCTCTGCTGCAGGCGCTCAATGTGTTGGGCACTTCCCGCGCGCCTGAACTCGGTAAAGCGATTCCGCCCGACTGGACGGATGTCGACGCGAGTGCCTCACAAGCCCAGCTGAGCGATGAATGGAGCGATATCACGGCCAAGCTCGCCAAGGCGGCCGCCGAGATCAATCGCCGCCAGGCCGAGATCGCCACGGTGCGCGAGATGGTTGCCAAACTTGAGACGACGGTTCCCATTGCGAAACAAAGAGAAGCCGATTTCCATCAACTGGCGAACCAGGGATTCATCTCGCATCACGCGAACCAAGATCGCACGAGGGAACGTATTGAGCTGGAACGCGATTTGGCGACACAACGCGCAAGGCTAGCTGAAGCCAACGCCACCTTGAGAGAGAGCGAAAACACCCGAGCAGCCTTCATCGCCGAGACCAAGCACAGCCTCAGAACGCGGGAAGCCGCGGCGGAACTCAAGCGGCAGCAAGGCACACAGGATTTGGCCAAGGCTGGTCAGCGCGAGCGGCTGACGACGTTGACCGCACCCGTGGCCGGCACGGTGCAGCAATTGTCCATGCATACGGAAGGCGGCGTGGTCACGGAGGCGCAACCCATCATGGTGATCGTGCCCAATGGGGCCCAAGTGACGGCCGAGGTAATGCTGGAGAACAAGGATATTGGCTTCGTCAATACCAACCAGGAAGCCACGATCAAGCTGGAGACCTTCCCGTACACGCGCTACGGCACGGTCAGCGCCATGGTCAAGACGGTGACCGCGGATGCGGTCACCGACGAGAAGCGCGGGGCGATTTTCCCGGTAACGCTCAGCATGGGCACCACGACCATTGATGTGGATGGCCGGCAGATCAGACTGTCCCCGGGGATGAATCTCACGGCGGAGATCAAAACTGGTAAGCGGCGAATCATCGAATTCCTGCTCAGCTCGGTACAGAGGGCGACCAGCGAGAGTTTGAGAGAGCGATGAAGCGCTCGAGCATGAGATGGTCATCGAAAACAGAGTGATCTATGTACGGTACGGATATCGAGGCGCCGCTGTACTTGCCGCGCAATCGGTGTTCCAAGCCCACATTCATCGTCGAAGAATCGCCGCAGAAGGCTTGAACTGAAAGATAAATTGAGATGAAAAAAATCTGTCTTGCTGGCAAGCGCATCGCCCTGGCGGCGGTGATGCTGACGCTAACTTCATGTACTGCCTCACGGACGGCGATGGTTGCTCGCGACGAGGTCGCGACAACACCACCGCCAAGTGCGGGCATGCCCGCCCCAGCCGTTGCCGCCGCGCAGGCGCCTCCTTTGCCGATGCCGCCCACGCGACTGGTCGCGCAGCCCGAAGGCACGCCGCTGCCGCCGCGCGATCTGAGCATTGCCGATGGATGGCCGTCCGATCTGAAGCAACTGATCGACAGCATGATCGCGCTCTACCCTAAGGACCCGTACGACAAAGCTCCAAATGTCGAGGAGGTTGAGCAGAAGATGGGAATCACGCTGACGGAGCGACCGCTGGAGCCTGGAGAACGCTCCTTTTTGAGCAGACGTTACGTGGTCAGCGGGACACGCTACGTGGACCCCACCACACCAGAGTTGTTCCGAGCCTTCTACTGGATCAGCAAAGGAGACAACTCGCTCGCGCAGAAGACTCAGACCCTTCAACTTGAGGTCGCTCCCAAACAGAGCGGGTTCTGCCTGAACCCCTATGAACTGGCTGTCTACACCGGTTGGAGTTTCGAAAACTTCGACACTTCGCCGCATGCGAACGTGCGTTACTGGCCGCCCGCCTATGTCTGGGGGATGTTCTCGTGGAGCAATATCGGTCGGTATGGCGGCCCAGGTTATAGCGTCGTCGTCGGAATCGAAAAGGATGTCGAAACTCTCAGAATTGTTCGCATTGGTTGTGTTCAATCTATTACCGTCACTGGTCGCTACCCCAAGGAGTATTGAGTCATGACTGTTATCGATAAGAGCGTGTTTTCCGCACTGACGACGGAGGTGGATCCATCTCTCATCGACCAGGGTGTTTAACTCAAATAGACATTGAAATGAAGCAGATTCCTATTGTCAGCAAGCGCATTGCCCTGGCAGGGGTGATTGCGATGCTGACTACGTGTACTGCGTCGCTGGCGGCGCCTGTTGCACGCGACGATGCGGAGGCAACACCTTCGCCAAGTGCGGCAATGCCTGCCTCGGCCGCTGCTGCACCGGCGCCCCCTTTGCCGATGCCGCCCACGCGACTGGTCGCGCAGCCCGAAGGCACGCCGCTGCCGCCGCGCGATCTGAGCATTGCCGATGGATGGCCGTCCGATCTGAAGCAACTGATCGACAGCATGATCACGCTCTTTCCCAAGAACCTGGAAGATCGGGCTCCGAATGTCGAAGAGGTCAAGCAGAGGATGGGAATTACGCTCACCGAACGGGAGCTGGATGCGATGGACCGGCGGACCTGGAGAAAATGGTATGAGGTTAGCGGCACGCGCTACGCCGATCCATCGACGTGGGAGGTTTTTCGGGCCTTCTATTCGATCAGCAGCTATCAGAACTCTCGCGGGGAGAGGTCTCAAACGCTACAACTAGAGATTGCCCCCAAGCAAAGCGGATTCTGCCTGAACCCCTACGAACTGGCTGTCTACACCGGTTGGAGTTTCGAAAACTTCGACAGTTCGCCGCATGCGAACGTGCGTTACTGGCCGCCCGCCTATGTTTGGGGGATGTTCTCGTGGAGCAACACGGGTCGATATGGCGGCCCAGGTTATAGCATCGTCGTCAGCATTCTTGAGGACGTGAGTACCCAAAAGATTGTTGGAGTCGGCTGTGTCCATTCCATCACCGTCACCGGTCGCTATCCCAAGGAGTAATGAGTCATGACTGTTATCGATAAGAGCGTGTTTTCCGGACTGACGGGGGCTGATCCAGCTGTCATCAACCAGGCCCTTCAGATCCTGAACGATCCCCGGTTGACGCTCGCAGAGCCGCTACGACAAGCGCTTGCACAGCGAGAAATCGTCGTCCGGTGGCCTAAAGATGAGGATGCGATCAAGCCGAGTGACCACGCAATTTTCATTGATCCTAAAACAATCTCGGGAGTTACGACTCCCGGTCAGATCGTGCTCAAGCCGACATACCTTCAATCGGACGGTCCACTTAGTGTTCTGTATCTTATCGATAACCTCATCCATGAAGGACAAGGTCATGGAGATAGCCGTCGAATTCTGGATCGAACTGCAGCATTCCGCGAATTGAGGAATAGCGGCCTGTCACCCACGGACCGCGGCGACAGGTTCATCACGACTTGGCTGGATGACGAAACCAGCGCGCGATACCAGTCCTATCTGGTTCTCAAGCAAACCGCGGAGCTCAATCTTTGGGAGCCGGGGCGGATTCGATTCGTCCTCGCGGCATATCCGGTGTTTGCGGAGTTCAAGCGCCTCGAACCCCTTGCGGCAGCCAAGAACCTCACAGGAATAGAGAAAGAGACGTTCATGATTGCGGGCGCCCGTTCCGTCATGGCCGCTAATGAAAAGCGCTCATACGTCAACAGCTTTACCGCGCAAGTGCTCAAGGAGTTAAATCTTACCGACGGGACGCCAGAAGCCGCCGCGTTCCGGGCGCATGTGCAAAATACATACAACTCACCCGGTTTCGAGATGACGGGGTTCACCATGCACGACGATGGTTCCTCCAGCGGCAGCGTGGTCTTCGAGAATGGCAATAGGACCGACCTGGTTTTTGACATATCAGGCAATCTGTTTCGGCGCACCGATACCATATCCGGCAGCGCGGACAGCGGACGAGCCACCATTATCAGCACCTATCTGCCCGGTTCCGACCAGCCCGAACGCGTCGAGTTTACGCAAAGTGATGCGAGCGGCCAGGTTTCCACAACGTATACGCAGGATGCCAATGGCAACTGGACGCCCACCTCCTGGACCCAGGAAGGCCAGAGCTCCACTAGCGGCGATCTCCGATCATTCATCACGAATGTACAGAACCAATCGAATGCGAGCGATACATCCGCCAGCCAGAGCACCAAAGCGGGGCAACTGAATCAACTGATCGCCAGTGTGAGCGGCGAGAACGTCGCGGGCGTGGCCGTGGCTAACGGCAATGCCGCATCGCTTGCCACGCTGGGTGTCCGGCTGGGCATGCCAGATGTCTCCGATCGATGGGCGCCGGCGGTACTGAGCGGACAGATCCCCACGGCGCTGTTGCTCTCGAGCGGGATGTATGCGGCGGTCTCCCAGGCGTTAGCGTTTAACGCGCAAAGCCGCATCAATGCGCTGCAGGACCGGCCGTCTACCTTCACGGTCAACGTGTTGGGATTTGGCAGTGAGCAGCCATCGCTCCCCCGTCCGCTACAGTCACCGACGGTGTCACATGCGCTTCCATTGGTTCTCGATCTGGATGACGACGGCCTGAAGCTTGTGTCCATGGACAGGAGCACTGCCATCTTCGATGCCAATGGGACGGGCACGGCCCAGGTCGTTGGCTGGGTGGGACACACGGAGGGCATTCTAGTACTGGACAAGAATGGCAACGGGGTCGTGGACAACGCCGGCGAATGGTTCGGCCAGAAGTTCGCGGTGTCGGGTACACCGCCAGCGGGCCAGGACGGGTTCAAGGCACTTGCCACTTTGGCCAATTCCGGTGCCTCCACCTTCTCGGTGGCCACGTCGCGCATCAATGCTGCGACTGGCAAGCGCTACTTCGACGAACTGCAAGTCTGGGTTGATGCCGACCAAGACGGCAAAACCGACACGGGTGAGCTGCGTTCGCTCGCGAGCCTTGGCATCACGTCGATCGATCTGACCTCCCAGACGGTTAACCGAGCGGTCAACGGCAACGTGATCGTCAGCAAGGCTGGCTATACGACAGCCGACGGTAAGCGGCACGAGATCAGCGACGTGGGCTTATCTACTGAGGTGCCGGTTCCAAGGGATGGGACAATACCAGTCTCGGCAGCCGCATTGGCCTTCGCCGACTATGCCGGCAAGGGCTACGCCGCCATGGCCGCCGGCCAGGCCAGAGCCATTGCCACGGCCATCCAAGGCATTCCCTCCGGTGAGCAGGCGGCCATCTCTGCGCTGCAGCAGAGATTCGTGCTTCCCACAGGCACGGGGTTCGACCAAGCGTCCTTTGAAGCCCGAGCCAAGATGAGCTGGGCCGTCCAGGCGGGCCTGGTCCGGACAGCCCTTAACGACAAGATCACCTACTTCGTCGGACCTGACGGCGGCCGCGCCACGATTCCGGCCGCCTCGCGACGCATCAATACGGCACCCTCGGACGTTGTCAATGTACTGAATGGCATTGCCGCCCTGAGAACGGGAGAATTGACGGTGGCCAACGCCATTGACGCAGCAGCGAGCACGCTGGGCAATGCGCAGACCAAGGCGCAGGTGGCCAATGCCACGCAAACCGGCCAGTCTCGCGAGGATGCCTGGCTGGCCACCTTGGACGCCACAAAGTCGTGGAACGGCGCGATCTCCGGATATCTGGATGTCAAAGCACAGATGGACGCGATGATAGCAACCCTGCCAGCCGTCCAGAACAAGCTCAACGAAGTGGTGCCAGTGAACCTTTCCCTTACGGGACACCTCTCCAACGGGGGGACGTTCCTGACTCGCTCGGACGCCATGCTGGCGGCCGAGGCGTTCCGAGCGTATGCGAGCGCTTTGCAGCCACTGGCCGCGCTAAAGGTCACAGGAGACCAGTTGCTGAGCGCGATCGCCCAATCGCAGGGCTACACGAGAGTCTATGCGGGTGAGAACGGCAAGACAACCTCTGTGGAGAATGGCTACAACCTGCTGCTGGGCAATCGCGGCTCCCAGACCTTTGTGCTGGGCTCTGGGGTGGACAACATCGCGGTGACGAGTGCGACCGGCAATATTACGGTGAGCGGGTTCCAGGTGGGCAGTCGGGGGGACCAAATCCAGTTCTTGAGCGGAGGTCTCGGTTCGATCGATATTTCGAGCGATGGTAGTGGTAATGCGATTCTCAAGCTGGACGGCAGTACCGTGACATTGCTGGGGGTCGACCCCAACAAGCTGGATTTGTTTTCAAATCTGGCCGGCGTGGCTGGCGTGTCGTTCGCGACATTGGCTAGCGGTGTTCGCAGCCTGAAAGGGGTAGACGTGTACGACGGGCAAACGCATGTCACATACCTGCGGGCCTCGTACAGGGGCGACACCCTGATCGGCGGCGAGCGCGGCAGCTATCTTGTCGGCAATACCGGCAATGACACATTCATCGTGACCGGGCGGGACTACAGGATCGAAAGTTGGGGTGGACAGGATACGGTATCTTATGCCGAACTGGGGGTCGGCGTCAGGCTAGAGCAGATCACACTCACCGAGCGTGACGACGATCAGTGGATCCAAGTGGTGGTCGGACGAGACAATCTTGGGAACACCCTCAGGGATGTCACCAACATGGTGGGCAGCAACTTCAACGACGTCTTGACAACAGATGACGCGGCCAGCAACGTGATCAACGGCGGCAAGGGGAATGATGTTTTGGCGGGAGGATTGGGCAGTGATACCTATGTGTTTGCCCTGGGGGATGGGGTCGACTCCATAGAGGAAGCAGTCAATTCAGCTGGCGATATCGATACCGTCTCCTTCGCGAGCGGGGTTGCGCCCGCGAACGTGAAGGTCACACGTGTTGGGGAAGATTTGGTGATGGCGTATAGCGCAAGCGACAGTATCACCATGCGACACTGGTTTGCGGCGAGTCCTCAGGGCATCGAGCGGGTCAGCTTCGCAGATGGAACGAGGTGGGATCGCGCAAAGATCAGTTCGCTCGTGAACGCGCCCACGGTGCTGCACCCATTGGCGGCGCAGAATGTCACGGAAGATGCCGCGTGGACTTTCGTGCTGCCCGCCGACACATTTTCTGCAAGGGATGGCGGCGCCCTGATTTTCAATGCGACACTCGCCAATGGTGCCGCATTGCCATCGTGGTTGACGTTCAATGCGGCGACGCGGACGTTCACTGGCATGCCGCTCAACGCAGATGTCGGCAGCCTTGTTCTCAATGTGATCGCCACTGACGCGACAGGCGCGAGTGCGGCTACGACACTGGGCATCACCATTGCCAACACCAACGACACGCCCACGGTCGGGGCGCAGATGGCTGCTCAGACCGTTGCGGGAGGGGTTCTGTGGAAGTACGCGCTGCCTGATGGTTTGTTCGTCGACGTGGATGCGGGCGACAAGTTGACGTATAGCGCAACGCGCAGCGATGGCAGCAGTCTGCCGGTCTGGCTGAGCTTCGATGCGGCTACCCGCACGTTCAGCGGCAAGGCGAGCAGCAGCGATACCGGGACTCTGGACTTAAAAGTCACCGTCACTGACCGTGCGGGGGCGAGCGCGGCTCAATCATTGCGTATCGTCGTGGCGGCTTCGATTGCAGGACAGAGGATCATCGGAACCGCAGGCGACGACATCCTGACCGGCACGGAAGGCGACGATACGCTGGATGGCGCGCAAGGGAACGACAACATGAGCGGCGGCGCGGGCAACGACACTTACTATGTAGATGCCACAGGTGATACCGTTACCGAACTCGATAACGAAGGCGTGGACACAGTGATCTCTTCGCTGCCTGGTACGCAGTACTACCTGGCGGCGAACATCGAGAACTTTGTTGGCAAAGCGGCTGGCAGCGGAAAAGAGGCCTTTTTCATCAACGGCAACGAGCTGAACAACGTGATGGAGGTGGATGCAGGCTCCCCCTATAGCACCACATATCTCAACGGAGGGGACGGCAACGACACGTTGAAAGTGCGCAACGGCAATTGGAACCGCCTGGACGGAGGCACAGGAGATGATGTCCTTGAAGGAGCCTCCGGCGAGGATTACCTAACAGGAGGGGCCGGGAGCGATACCTTCCTGTTCGGGCGAGGTTCTGGGCGAGACACCATTGTGCGGGATGGCTATGAGGAACGGGGAGACATCGACACGGTGCTCTTTGGCGCCGGCATCTCATCAGATCAGCTTTGGTTCCGCATGGACGGGCAAGTGTTGGAGATCAGTGTCATTGGAACAACCGATAAGATCGCGACGAGTCTGCACAACATAGAGGTGTTTAAGACGAGCGACGGTAAAACGCTGCTCGACAGTCAGGTGCAGAACCTGGTGCAGGCGATGGCAGGCTTTGCGCCACCTGCGGCTGGCCAGACGACCTTGCCGCCAAACTACCAAAGCAGCCTGGCGCCAGTGTTGGCAGCAAACTGGCAATGATCGTTGCGATGGTATCGGACGACCGGTACCATCGCTTCCATTGTACGAAGGCGGTCACCTGCGCCGCCCAGCGCTATCGACGGCATTCTCGAATAATTTTGCGCGTAGTAGGAACACCGATGGGTTGATGATTCGATCGCACTTCGGTGCGTTGTCATGTCCGCGGCTATCGCAGAAGCCAAGCTGTTTCGGAAGATGGCATGTGACGTGAGCAGTGGATCGAATCGTCGATAAACGTAGACACCGGTCAGCTGTTCCTAGGGCCCTGTCCGTGGGATGCTCAGCGAACGCAACGGATTCGCAAGAGGCCCAGAGCAGCCCTCGCGCGTAAGGCAGCACATTGACCATGATCAGTAGATCGTCATGGTGATGGCTTGCGTTGCATCTCTGCTCCGACTGACAAGAGAATCAAGATCCCCCCAACCATTAGGTTCGGATCGCCAAGGATCCTGTTTCCAGGAAACTCGGCGAATCCGACCAGGTGCAAAGAGGTTACCCTCTCCAAATTGCGTGATATGCGACGTTCAGACTGCGTTGCTAGCTCTCAACGCATACTTTGCCACCATCGCCTTCACTTCACTGAACAGCTTCGGCTCGAACGAACGATCCAACTCGATTCGTGGCGTACCTATACCCGGCTTCGTGGTTTGCACGCGCCAGACATTGCGCCGCGGATCTGTGGCGAAGGTCATCCACATCTCGAACAGCTCATCGATCGAGACCGTTCCCCACTCGTCGTAGGCCAGGCCGGTCACATAGCAAAAGCCGATCCTGTCCTCGGGGTCATACTCGGTCACCCACCAGGTTGCAGCCCCTGCGACATCAAAGAGCTTAACCAGCACCATCGGATCGTTCGCCTCCGACTGGGAGCCGAGCGGATAGCTCGCCATCGTTTGAAGCAACTGCGTATGCAGCTTGTTTTCCATCGGTGACATCTCCAACACCATGCATATCGAAGGCGAGGGAAATCGTCACCCTTGACAGGGAAGCGATTTCCCCGCTGGGATCAACAGAAAGACGACGCTCAGCAGTCGTCGAGCGTACTCACCAACTTCGCCAGCTTTCGAATATCATCGGCGGCCAGTTCCACTGGTGAACGTGTCGGAAACCGGGTCATCGAGGTCCTGGTGGCGCTCACACTCCTCCAGCACCTGCCGAGCGAAGGTCAAGAGCGTCAACGATGCGTCATAGCACCGCATCATCGAAACCGATGAATCCGCCTCCGGCAAGTCGTCCACCTCGTGCACGGACATGCCCTGGATGAGTCGTTCCGCCTTGGCAGGCTCGAACCCGTGCTGCAGGATCGGCATGCTTTCGGTGTCTTTCCAGAGCGTGCCGGCGTCTAGCGCGCGACGCACGATGGATGTCGCCCCGTCTTCGTGTGGCGCGGAGACACCTACCGTGAGACGCTGCACATAGCCAAGTTCCAGCGTCACCAGGAACTTCGGATAGTTCCGGCTCATGCCTTGCCAGAACGGAACGTGACCGTTTTGGGCAGGCTGGCGATGGAAGCCGGCGGATAGATTGCGCAAGAACTGCATTTCAAGACTCCTTGAAAATGCGGGTTCCGGTATGACCCCGATCGGGGATGCGGTCCCCGCGGGATGGTTAAAACGATCACACTCCAGATCCCGAAGGATCCACAGCCATTACAGGAGCCAAGCTGTGTTTGATACCTGCTTCACCAGCGGATCCACAGGCGCACCAGGTTGTCCCCGGAGACACTTGTGTTTCCCTTGCGTTTTGCGGCTAGCCGCAGATAGCGCTCCAGCACTTCCAGTTCATGATCGGAAGCTTGCGAGAGCCAGTCGTTCCAGTGCTGCCAGAACGATTTGCGATTTCCCTCCATATCGATTCGCCGAACAGCGGGAATCGATCCCAGGGGACGGATTCCCCAGGCGGCTGGAAACATCGCGGCGTCAGCAACACCTCACCGATCGCCCTCTTCCTCGAGTTCGCCGAACAAATCCCACACAAAGCGAGCGGGTCGAAAGCTAATGCCGTCGACCTTGAATCCTTCCCCGTAATGGCGGAAGTTCGCTTCGATGAATGTCGTGACTTCCAACATCGTCTTGAAATATGTCACGTCGCATTTGCTGTGCTTATGAAACTCCACACAGTATTCGGCGTTGGCCCAGATCTTCTTTCCCTCAGCCGGGACGGCTGCCACTGTCACCAGCAGCGGGTCGCGCCGTCGAAGGCATAACCAAGCTCAATGAGCCAGCCTTGTTGCGCGTAGCGCTGGAACCGTGACAGACCTTCTTCCAGCACAACACACAAGCCGGCTTCGAGGCGTTCGTAAAAAATACTGTGCGGGCGCGCTGTCGATCCGATGCAGTGTGAATGCTGGCTTGCTCATCTTCCGCCCCTGGCTGTTGGCTGCTGCCGCCGGCAACGCGCTGCATTCATTCTATGGAGCGCGTTGCCAATGGTTCAGCGGGCGCTGTCCTACAACGCAGGTTGCACTTGCAGAGTGTCCTCTGGAGTACGCGTCTCTACACCGGCCGTACAATCCGCGCGCGGTGCGCCGCGCATGTTGCGCCCCCGCAGGCACCAACCTCAGGGGCGAACCAGCGGCCCCTCAAAAGGGCCCTCCCCGCAATCCGGCGAACACCCTCTCCTTCATGCAGCAGAACCACGAGCGCAAGAAAGTCGGCGGACACTCCACCGACTTTCACCCTCACTCTCCCCTGTTCACTGCTTCTCGCTCCCCGGGTGTCAGCCCCTCGGGTCGTAATGCTCGGATTCCCAGTACGGCGATATGCCGTAGTACTCATGGATGCTGGTGGCCCACCGCGAGTCCGCCATGCTCGGCCAATGGTCCTTGTCAAAGCCAGGTGCGGCCTTTACGCGGTCTTTCTCGACCCCGAGCACGAAGCACTTGCGCCGAGTGTCCAGCGTGAGAGCGGACCACGGCAGCGCGAACAGCTTTTCGCCGATGCCGAGAAAGCCGCTCACGGCCATCACGGCATAGGCTACGCGCCCGGCTGGCACGTCGATCATGATATGGTCGATGGTGCCGATGTTTTCACCAGCGGGGTCCACCACCTTGTTGCCTTCCAGCGTGTCGGCCGCCATCACGAACGGGCCCGGGCCCGGAGAATTCTGGTCAACGCCGCCAACAATGGAGGCGCCTGGCTCGCGGCCAGGACTGCGTGGTTCGACTGACGTCATGGATAACTCCTTGCTTGTAGAAAGTCCTGGACCAGATGGTTGATATGCAGCGATGCTGCTCACGTGCGTCGACTCCGATCGCGATCTGCCCGCTCCACGTCCTCCGTCCTTTCAGGTTAGCGGTGGCGGTCACTTGCGAGTGGTGCCCTTACGGTGGCCGGCGGGCTTTGCGCCGACAGGCTGGTGTTCGCTACCGCGCTTGAGCTTCCAGTCCACATTGTCGCGCGCGGTCTGCGTCCTCTTCTCAGCATGCATGGCTGCACTAGGCGAGATCGGATCGCTGGCCGGGAAGCTCATTTCCAGCGCGTCGTCGACGGCGGCCTGGTAGGTCTTCGCGCAATTCTCCTCGCCGGCGGCAGGGCGCGTGGCGGGCGTTGCGTGTGACTTGTCGGCCTGCGCCGGCTTGTGAGCCGCCGGCGCGGCCTTGGATGATTTGCGGGCGTCTTGCATGGCGGGGTCCTCCCGGATGGGCTTGCCACAACCTGTGCAATTGGCGGGCCAGTCCGCATGTGTGAGCCGTGCAGCGGTGCGGACCGCACAATCACGGCTGCGCGGGCGCCGCGACGTCCGCAAAGCTTGCCCGCTGCGCCGGGAGCGGCGCGCACTTCGTACGCGAATCGGTAAAAACTACAGGACGGCGTAACGGAAATGCGGGGGAATGCTGCTGGCGGACACGAACCGGCCGCGACACGCTTATGCCGGGACGGCGTGGCGGGGGAAACCTCACGGAGATGCAGACGATGACTTTGTCGCTCTCGCCGGCAGGGCTTTCGGCGCTGGGGATCGCGCCAAGCAGTTCCAACATGCGGCGCGTCAGCAACAGCGCGGAACTCTGCCGTGACGTCTGCGAACCCTGCCCCGGCACACGCGCCCGAAGAAATCGGACAAGGTGGTCTGCCACGTGGCGCTGCGGTCGCGATCGAGCGGCGGGCTCTCGATAATACGCAGCTTGACGTAATCCGGCTCGTTGCCCAGATGCACCCCCACCGAGCCGCCGGACTGCGCACACCGGATGCAGTGCATTAGGAGATGGCACAGCAGGGGCATCAGGCCAAGAATGAAGCCTCTTACTGAGTCACCAACTCAAGCCCAGCTTGCGACTCGTCATCGCCGCGGGCGACCAGCACCTTGATCTTGTTCGGTATTGTTGCACCGATGCCGTCGACCGGGATTGTGGTGATCAGCCAGTCTGCGTTGTTGGCCAGCGTCAGCGTGCCCGAGTCAAAGATCACTGTCTTCGTGCCGGCCGTGGTGATGCGCAGGCGATAGGTGCCGCCATTCACGTCGATCGAATCGCTGCCCGATGCCGGTACCGCCGACTTGTAGGCGATTGCTGCAAACGTAGGCGTTGCTGCTGCCAGGTCAGCTGCCGGGACGGTCAGGTAAATGTCGACATTCTGTGCATTGAACGATGCGTTCAGGCTGCGGATGCGAGCCTTGTCGGAGAACAGGCCCTTCTCAAATGGGTCGTCGATCTGCAGCACGTCCGCCGCGGTAGCGCCGGGTAGGGCTACCACCGTGTATTTGTGGCCAGTGTGCGTGCTCACTGTGGTCCGCCCGAGTTCAGTTGCCGTGTTGGCAACATTGAACGAGAACGTCTGGTTGCCCTCGTCCACGTTGAAGTACTTCGAAACAAACTTGTAGGGCTCATTCAGCAGGTTGGTCTTGGTGCCGTTCTGCAGCACATCCAGGTTAGGGCCACCGGTAAGAGCATGGATCACCCGGACAGTCGGCTCGCTGACGCCGATGCGGGCGCCGATGCTGTCATCCCCGCCGCCGCACGCCGAGAGGACTGCCGTTGCGGCTAGTGCTAGGCCAAGGATAAGACGGGTCTTGGATCTGAACATGTGTCACCTCCATTCGTTGGAACTTGGGCGCGCTGCCGCGCACGGTGCGGCATGCTAAAGGTCAGAGTGCAAATGTGGCGGCGCATGCTTGCAAGTGCGGTAAATGTGTATCGCCCTGAAGCAACGATAGATAGTGACCACGGGCGCAAGCAGGTCCCCGGCTCCGAATTCAATGTCGGACGATTCCGACAGAACTCACGAGTGGGAAGCAGGTCTACGCGCCGCCACCAGCACCGAGTGGGTGAGCGAGGCGTGAGCGCGAGCCGGTAAGAGTCCGCTCAGAGAGATTGGTCGGATCTTGCCGGATCCACATTCGGGCGCAGTCTCGAAAGCGCCATCCGTGTCAAACCTCAGTCTCCTTATTGAGTACACTCCATAGTGGAGTCCCAATGGCGTTGGTGTGGGCGCACGTGCTGAGCTTCGTATTCATCGCGCGCCCTTTAGGTCGGCCGCCTCGGGGTGGTCGCGTCGCGAAACGCCCGTGGGGCAGACGAGGCAGTCCATTCGCTCCGGCAATCCAGTCAGTGTATTTACCGTCGTTCCGGGCGCACCACCGCAGCGTAGCGGCGCTTTGAAAAAGCCGAAGGGATTTTGTAGTCTTAACACAAGGTAAGCGTGGCATCCTGAAGCAGGAAGACTATCCGAATGCCCTTTTCTCCGGGCACCGAGGCTCGATGGAGCTAGTGACGAATGGCGGATAACAGCAATCCATCTCCAACAGCAGAGCCGACGGGTACTGCGGCTTGGTGGCCGGCCGCCCTGTTGGTAGGCCTGGCGGCTGCCACTTTGAGCGCTCGCGCGCAGACACCGTCGCCGCTAGCCGAGTGGCAATATTCGGCGGGAGTCCCGTTGATGAAACTATACGAGGCCAAGGTGCCCGACTGGCAGGTCCAGGTTGGGGCCGCTGCCAGCCTGCGACCGTATTACGAAGGTACCCAGCGCTATCACGTGCTCGCGGGCCCCAGCTTCGATATCCGCTACCGCGACCTGTTCTTTGTTTCCACCGGTGAGGGCATCGGCGTGAACCTGCTGCGGGCGGACCATTGGCGCGCGGGGGTGGCGATAGGCTACAACCTGGGCCGGCGGATGGCTGACGATCCTGGCCGTCTCAACGGACTCGGCAACATCAATTTCGCGGTGGAAACCAAGCTTTTTGGCGAGTACGTGGTGTCGGCGTCACTCCCCTTGGTGGTGCGCATCGATGTGCGGCGCAGCCTGGGCGGCACCGACGGCTGGATCGGCGATATCGGCGCCTACCTGCCGCTGCCCGGTAGCTCGGAGCGCTTCTTCTGGTTTGCCGGCCCTACCGTCACCTTCGGTGATGCGCGCTACATGAGCCGTTGGTTCGGCGTCACCTCGGCTCAAGCGGCGCGCTCGGGCTATCCGCAGTACAAGGCCGATGCGGGCCTCAAGTCATACGGCGCAGGCATCTCCGCGATCTGGCTCTTTCGCGAGCATTGGTTTGTCACCGGCGACGTTGCGGTTGGCCAACTCGTGGGCTCGGCGGCGCACAGTCCGATCACGCAAAGGGCGACCAATACGGTCGTCGATCTTTCGCTGCACTACCAATACTGAAGTGCCATGGGCACCCTCGCTGCACCACTACACTACCGCGGCGAGCCGCCAGCCAGCATCGTGAGCCACGCCGGCACCGACGCGAGGGAGCGTCCCCAGGCCATCAACCCGACTTCCGGGGCCGCCAGCGCGTCCCGCTGACCAACAAATTCACGCACTTCGTCAGGCACCTGCGCCAACGGCTTGCGGATCTTGGCCAGCGCCCGGGCATCTTCCACCAGCTCCTCCAGCGTCATCGGCTTGAGCAGGACGCATCGAAGCCTGCCTCCGCGCCCCGCCGGCAGGCTCGCCGGCCTGTGACTGGCCCGTGCAAGCGCGACGTAGCTCGCAGAGTTCTCCGCAATAACAGTGGCTTTATGCCGAGTACCTCGCGAAGTTTAGTGTTTTGCGTGGGCGTTCGTTGAGTCTTCTGGCTATGGCGTTGAGCTTGGCTTGCGAGTAGCCCGAGAGATCGTTGCTCCTGGAAGGTGGGGCGCCCAGCAGCGATCAATCTTGCATTGGCCCGATCCCATGGTCTCGCGCATCTGTCGGGCCAAAATCGGTCTGCCGACGGTACTACGGCAGGCCGCAGCGCTTAGCGGCCTGCTCACACCGTTCCCCCGCGCGCTACTGAGGGGCTGAACGGTATAGGTGAGCGACTCCTCGTCCACGCAGGTCTTTGCCTCTATTGAGGCGCGCGGGGTTGTGGCATGAAGGCCGCGCTAACGCTGCAGCTTCCGATACTCATTGAAATGTCGGATCGCCCGCATCCCATTGCCGAGCGTCTCGTAGATACGAGCCGCGTTGAAGTGCGCGTCGGCAAAGTCCGGCGCTAACTGTATGCAGCGCTCATAGCTGGTGAGTGCCTCCCGGGGGCGTTCCTGATCCTCCAACGCTACGGCCAAGTTGAAGTGGAGCAACGGCTCGCTCGGCAGCTGTGAGATGCCAGAGCGGTACAGTTCGGCCGCGTCGCCAAACCGGCGCGCGTCGCACATCATGCAGCCCAGGTTGAGATACGGATCCAGAAACGTTGGTTCTGCCGCCAAGGCTCGCCGGTATGCGGCCTCGGCTTCGATAGGCTTCTCCGTTTCCAGTTCGGAACCGATGAGAAACCAATCCTGCGCATCGGCAGCTGGTGGCCGCGCGTCGTGTAGTGATTGCACAATCGCGGCGCCCAGGTCGCCGGGCTCAAAATCCATCAGCATCTGGCCAGACACGGCCTGCCATCCTTCTCTGCTCTCATCCCTTGTCGCCACCTCGTTGCCCATCGCACGAATCCGCACACCGGTCAGCGGCTGGCCAGTGCCACGAGAGGCCTTCACCCTCGCCAGCGCGCGGATAATCAGCCGCGTTGGGATCTTGGCGCCATGCAGTGAATTGGCTGTCCGGAGAAGCACCATGTCCTGAAACGTGAACAGAAATTGGCGGCGCGGCCCGCGTGTGGGCGTGATGATTCCCTCGGAGACCAACCTAGTGGCCACCGAGCGCGGGATGCCCAGCATCGTTTCGGCGTCCTTCAGGGTGTACGTCGGCATCGGCCTGTCACTTTTTCGCCGATGAGGCTCGCTTGGCCGGAGTTGGCGCCGGTGCCGCAGTGGCACGCTTCCCAGTCTTTTTGCTCTTGCCCTGCGCTGCAGCTGCTGTGGTCGCGGCCTTCGTTCCGCCCTGTTTCCCCCGGGCCATGCTTGCGCGCAGGGCCTCCATCAGGTCGATCACTTCGGCGCCCTCCCGTGGTTCCCGCCGCTCTTCGCTCACGGTGATCTTTTTGCCCGCGATCTTCTTGTCGATCGCTGCCAAGATGCGGTCTTTCTCCTCATCCTTGTAGGCCGTGGGGTCGTACCCGTCCACCGAGTTTTGTTCGATCAGCTGTTTAGCCAAAGCCAGCTCGGCTGGCTGAATCTCGGCTTTCTCCACGTGCAGATCCAGCATCGATCGGACCTCGTCAGCGTAGAGCAGTTGCTGGAGCACCAAGCCCTCGTCGACCGCCCGCACCTGCACCATGTACTGCTTGCCTTTCCAGACCCACTGCGCGAGCGCGCAGGTCCCCGTCTTTCGCATGGCTTCGGCCAGCAAGTTGTATGGCTTACCACCGCGCTTGTCCGGCCCCAGGTAGTAGGCTTTGTCGAAATAGATGGGGTCCACGGCTCCGGCCGGCATGAACGACACGATATCGATCGTGTGCTTCGCCTCGTCTTCTAGCGCCTTCAGTTCGTCCGGCTCAAACACAGCGTAGTGGTCAGCTTCGAACTCATAGCCTTTGACCATCTCGGACCGCTCAACCACCACATCTTCGCGGATGCACACATACTGCTGCTTGAGCCTGGAACCGCATCCCTTGTGCAGCAGATTGAAGCCGACCCCCGAGTTGCTTTCCGTGGCACTGAAGATCTTCACGGGGATCGACACGAGGCCGAAGCTGAGAGAGAGGGAAGCAATGGAACGGGCAGCCATGGCGATCTCCGTGCAGGTCGGGAGTACATCGATCTAGCTTAGATCGTGCCCGCCGAATCGGCGGTGTTCCACTGTCACTTTGCGGATAGGCGAGCACTTCCTGGAAAAACATGTGCATGTAATTTCTGTCGGACCTGCATGGCGACCAGTGCCATACCACGTGTCGGACAGCGGCCTATTGCCGCTTCCATGGGACGGGGAAATACTGCGATTACAGAAGACGAGGAAACGGAGACGATCATGGCGAACAAGAATGTGCACGTCGTTCCACACGGCGATCAATGGCATGTCCTGCGCGGGGGCGCCCACGAGCCCTCTTCTGCGCATGACGACCTAGAGGACGCCATCGCGGCCGGCACGGCGGAGCCAAAGCAGGACAAGGTGGAGTTGCTGGTCCATGGGCGAGATGGGCAGATCCGCATGCGCAACAGCTACGGGGAGGATCCCCGCGGCGTGAAAGCGTAAAGCCCGCGCCGCCCGGTCTGTGAACTCAGTCCATGGCTAAGTCAGCCTCTACCAACGCGCGCAGCCTGGAGCGGTACCGCCAAAAGCGTGACTTCGTAGCGACGACGGAGCCGAGCGGCCAGGTGTCCGCCGCGGGCGCCGCCAGCGGCGCTCTGAGCTTTGTCGTGCAGAAGCATGCGGCTCGCCGGCTCCACTACGACTTTCGTCTCGAGCTGGAGGGTACCCTCAAGAGTTGGGCGGTCCCCAAGGGACCCAGCCTGGATCCCGCAGAGAAGCGAATGGCCGTGCACGTCGAGGATCACCCGCTGGATTATGCGAGCTTCGAAGGCGTGATCCCGCCCAAGGAATACGGGGCCGGCACTGTCATCGTTTGGGATCGAGGGACGTGGATGCCGGTCGGTGATCCGGTGGCTGGCTACCAGAGCGGCAAGCTGAAGTTCGAGTTGCAAGGTGAGAAGCTACATGGCCATTGGACCTTGGTCAGGATGCGCGGCCGCGGCGACGAGCGTCAGGATCCGTGGCTCTTGATCAAGGAGCGGGACGCGTTCGCGCGCTCTGCCGCAGAGTACGACGTCACCGAAGCCCTGCCGGACAGCGTACTGGCCCAGGGCAATAGCAAATCGGCTGCCGGCGGTAACGCAAAGACTGCCGTGCCAAAGCAGCGTCGCTCGCGCCCGGGCCAGGGCCGACAGGTACTGCCCGCTGCAGCACGCCTGGCCCCCCTTCCGCTTGCGTTAGCCCCGCAACTGGCAACGCTCGCTTCAACGGTGCCGCGCAACGCCAAACAATGGGCCTATGAGATCAAGTTCGACGGCTATCGGTTGTTGGCAAGGGTCGACGCCGATGACGTCCGTCTCTTCACAAGAAATGGCCATGACTGGACATCGCGCCTCAAATCGCTTGCGGTGGAGATTCGCGCTCTTGGCCTTGGCTCCGCCTGGCTGGATGGGGAGATCGCGATACTCAGCGACAAGGGCACCATGGACGTCCAAGCGCTGCAGAATGCCGTTGATAGATCGAAGGTGGAGGACATCCAGTACTTCGTCTTTGACCTCCCCTTCTTCCAAGGCCACGACCTACGACTGGTTCCGTTGACCGAGCGCAGGGCGCTGCTCAAGGAGGTGATAGCCGTGCCAGCTGCGACACGAGTCAGGTACAGCGAGGCCTTTGAGGGCACGCCTGACGACCTTCTTGCCGCAGCGTGCCAGATGGGCTTGGAAGGTCTGATTGGCAAGCGTGTCGACGCGCCCTATGTCTCCACCCGAGCGCCCAGCTGGATCAAGCTCAGATGCAAACAGCGGCAAGAATTCGTTATCTGCGGATTCACGGCCCCGAAGGGTAGCCGACAAGGCCTCGGCGCGCTCCTGCTTGGCCTACACGATGAAACCGGGAAACTGCACTACGCCGGCAGCGTTGGCAGCGGTCTGGATTCGCGCATGCTGACCAAGTTGCTCGCGATGTTGACCGGACTGGAAGTGCCAGTCTGCCCGTTTGGAAAGCTACCACCGCGCGTAGTCGCCCGATGGGTCAAGCCGAAGCTGGTGGCCGAGATCTCGTTCACCGAGTGGACCAAAGAAGGCCGAATCCGGCATCCCGTCTTCCATGCCTTGCGTGCTGACAAGGCCGCGGCCAACGTGACAAGGGAGCGGCCGGTCGATGTGGAACAGCCCCGGCCTCGGCCAGCGCGCTCGGTCAAGGTATCCAACGCGGAGCGCGTGATTGATCCAGCGACCGGGCTGACGAAAGGCGACCTGGTCGGATTCTACGAAGCCATCGCGCCGCACCTGCTGCCTCATCTCCGCGGGCGCCCTGTGTCCTTGGTGCGCGGGCCAACGGGCATCGACGGCGAGCTATTCTTTCAGAAGCACGCCGAGACTATCAAGATTCCGGGGATCAACGTCCTCGATGCCAGCCTATGGGCCGGGCACCCGTCACTCCTGGAGATCGCCAGCCAGACGGCCATTGTCGCCGCAGCGCAACTGAACGTGATCGAGTTCCACACCTGGAATGCGACCAAGCGTGCCATCGACAAGCCGGATCGCGTCATTTTCGATCTGGACCCCGGTGATGGCGCGCCGTGGCGGCACATGCTTGACGCCGCCATGCTGACGAAGACATTGCTGGATGAGCTTGGCCTGGTGAGCTTTCTCAAGACCAGTGGCGGCAAAGGCCTGCATGTCGTGGTGCCCATTGCGCCCAAACTGCCGTGGACCACGGTGAAGAAGTTCGCACAAGATGTCGTTCGTCATATCGCCCAGACCATTCCGCAGCGCTTCGTTTCTAAGAGCGGGTCGCGCAATCGCGTGGGTAAGATCTACATCGACTACCTGCGCAACGGCCAAGGTGCGACGACGGTATCCGCATTCTCTGCGCGCGCACGGCCAGGTCTCGGGGTTTCGATGCCGGTATCCTGGCAGGAACTGGAAGAACTGACAGCGGGCGACCATTGGACGGTCCAGACCGCCCTGCAGCGCGTGGAAACTGCCGGCTACGTCGATCCGTGGGCGGAGTACGCCGATACTAGAAAGGTGCAACAAATTGGTGCGGCCATCCGCACGCTGGCTGGCTAGTCGATTGGAGGATTTGTCATGGCAACCCTTGAGACGTTTCCTACCGCGGAGCGCGAAGCTTTTACCAATGCCTGTCGTCGACACGGGTTCATCGCCGCCGACTTTAGCGTCTGCGACATGACCGGGGAACAGGATCGCCTGGTCAGCGTGCTGAGGCCTGAGACAGGCGTATTGATGCATTATGCGGCAGAGTCTCGTGATTCTTGGCCAACCAAATTCGAGCACGACCTGGCCATCCGGGTCTTCGGAGACGCCCCCGAGTAAAACCTTGACGGTGCCCGCTCTATAAGAGGTGTGAGGAACTGGAAAACGTCAGACTGCGTTTTCCGAAAAATCGATGACTTAACAGAGACCTGCTTTAGAATGGGTTGAAGCCACGCACAAGGCCTCGTCTACTGAGATAGTGCCGATTGCGGCGCCAGATGTACAAGCCTCATCATCGCATCTTCACAAATTAGTACAGCACGCGATAGGTCGACTGCACTAGGCCGGACGGAAAGTGCCGGCTTGATTCGAGCGCCAGACTGACGTCGCGCGGCAGGGCGCCGAACAATGGTCTGCCTGCCCCGATCAACACTGGCACGGTGGTGACCACCAAATCAGCGATCAATCCGTCGCGCAGAAACGACTGAACCAACTGACCGCCATCGACGTACACGCGACGCGCGCCTGCAGCTTCCAGTTGCTTCATCGCATCCGTGGGCGTGCTATCCGAGAACCGCACCTTTCCCTGCAGCCTCTCCGGCACGGGCTTGCCAGCCAATTGCCGGGACAGCACCAGAACGGGCTTGTCGTAAGCCCATTCGCCCAGCGTGAGGACTTTTTCGTAGCAGCCTCGGCCCATAATGATCGCGTCCTTGTCGGCGATGAAGGTCGGATAGCCATGGTCTTCTGTCGGCTCATCCCGGTTCAGAAGCCAGTCGATGTCCCCATCGGGTCGGGCGATATAGCCGTCAAGGCTGGTAGCAATAAAGACGTGTCCTGTGATCATTGTCAATCTATTGTTCTGTCGGATCGCGCTCAAGCTTTAGCCGGCGCCTCGGCCCGTGGCGCAGACTCTTCGGTCCCGCCAGACACAATCCATGAGGTTTGCGACGCTCGAATGGCCATTATCGTTGAAGGCAGGCGTTCGCAGTGCATTGCCAGATGGCACCTATTGGGCGCCGAAGGGCGTCTGAGTGAAACTGCGACCGTCTCAGGCCGGCCGACAGCGGTCGTGCCTTGTCCCGGCGCTGAACCCGAACCCTGGAGCAGCCGTACCCCCATCGGGCCGCACGGCAATCAAGCTAATTCCGATTCCCTACAGTGACCCAGTTGTGAACGTGGCGTTCCGCTCCGGTCATGATGATGCCTGTATGGATATACAGTGTCGCGCGTGAGCACAACCGATACAACTTGCGGTAAGGGCGAGCAGCGGTTCAGCGTTAAGCGAACAAAGTTCAGAGTTGAGCGAATCTCGACAAGTGTGCCCCGCCGGCGCTCACTAGTGCAGGTCAGACACCAACCCGGAAATGCTCCACCGTCTGCCCGGCGTTGACCGCCCGCCGCAGCCAGTCCGGCATGGCGCCCTCCCCGTCCCAGCTCTGCCCATCGGCGCTACGGTAGCGCACCACCGTTGGCGCCGATCGTTCGGTTGCGGCAAAACAGCCGGCCGCCAGCAGCTGCTCGGGGGTCACCCCGTGCCTTGCCATTTGGGTGCGGATCCAGAGGATTGCCTCGGCCCGTTCGCGCAGCGCAGCGGCAGGGCTGGCGCCCGAAAGCAGACGGGAGGCGGCGGACTGGCGGGAAGGAATGGCAGTGGGCATGGACGCAGATGATACCTGCGACCTGCGCCAGCGGCCGCGCGATCCTCCTGCCTGTCCGGGGCACCTTCTATATCGAGGGTGGCACAGCGCCAGCCGGTGATTCGCCACCTCACTAGAACAAAGCAATGCCCTTGTGGGGAGGGCCAGTGTCATGTGTGCCGCTGGCTGCCGGATTGTGGCACAGCGAAGGGCCGCCGCCCCGGGTCGTCACTTCCGCCCGGCACACCAGGGCGCCATGTCAGTCCGGTGCTTCGGCCTTGCGGAAGTACGCGCTCGGGCTGACGCCGAAGGTCTTGCGAAAAACCGCCGCGAACGCGCTGGGGCTGTCGTAGCCGTGATCCAGCGCCACCTCCAGGATGGCGTCGCCCTGCGCCAGCCTGGGCAGGCTGAGCAGCAGTCGCGTGTGGCGGCACCAAGCGCCGAAGGTCAATCCGGTCTCGCGCTTGAACAAGCGCGCGAAGGTGCGCTCGTTCATATGCAGCTCCGCCGCCCAGCCAGTCAGGGTGGCCGCCTGGGCGGGGCTCTGGATCAGGCGTGCGCACAGCTGCGCGGCGCGGGCATGCTGCGGCATCGGCAGGTGCAGGGAGAGCACGGGTGCCGCCCGGATTTCGTCCAGGATCAGTGCCATGATTCGCTGGTCGCGCCCTTCCGGCGCATAGCTGGCCGGGATTCGTACCGCATGCAGGATGAGCTCGCGCAGCAGCAGGCTGACTTCGATGGCGCGGCAGTCCTGCGGCATGGCCGCGCAGGCGCCGCCAGCCACGAAGACCGTGCGCATGCGCACATCGCCGACGGCGCCGATGCGGTGCCTGAGCTGCGGCGGCACCCACACCGCGCGCCCGATCGGGACCACCCATTCGCCGCGCGCGGTGCGCACAATCATCACACCGGAGATGGCATGGATCAATTGTCCGTGCTGGTGCCAGTGCTCGGCCAGCTCGGAGCCGTCCGGTTGGTCGTTGGCCACCACCACGATCGGCCGGGGCGTCTGCAGCGATTGCTGGAGGGCGGCGTCGGACAGGGTCTTCATGAGGCGGATCTGTGGTTCGGTGAAAGCGTCATCGTGCGCGCCAGTGTAGCCCGCCCGCCGCCCATTGGCTGGCAGCAGGGGACGCCACCCTACCGCAGGCTAGGCGACGGCAAGGCCCTGCTCGTCGATGCGCGGGGCGCGGTCGCGCAGGCGCAGGGCAAGCGCGCTGGCCACGCACAGCACGCCGAGCACGGTGGCCAGCGTGAAGGCAAGGCCGCGCGCGTCGGACAGCAGGCCGAACAGCGGCGATGCCATGCCGCCCACAGACAGCGCCAGGCCCAGCGTGATGCCGCTGGCCATGGCAGGGTTGCGCGGCAGGTAGTCCTGTGCCAGCGTGACCTGTGCCGTGAACGGCAGGAACATGGCAACGCCCAGCAATACCGTGAACACCAGCGCCAGGGGCGCGCTGTGCACGAGCACCAGCCCGGCCAGCATGGGCAGCATCAGTACATAGCCGGCACGGATCGCGGTCATGCGGCCGCGGCGGTCGCCAAGCCAGCCGCCCAGCAGCGTGCCCACCGCGCCGGACGCCGTGAACGCGGTCAGCACCGCGCCGCCGAGAAAGGCGCTGCCGCCGAGATCGCGTGTCATATGGAGCGATAGCATCGACAGCACCGTGACATAGGGAATCGACCAGCAGATGATGGTGGCTACCAGCAGGCCGAAGGCGCGCCATTGATTGGGCACCGGCGCCGCCTGTGAACGTCTGGCCGCGGCTGCGCCGGGCACGGCCGCCGGACGCGCCGACGCGACCAGCCACAGCACGGCCATCAGCACGGCCGGGATGCCCAGCAGGTAGCTGCGCGCCAGCGCGCCACCCCCAACCGCGAGCGCGGCCAGCAAAGGCGCGAACGACGCACCGACGGTGCCTCCCACGGAGAACACGCTCATTGCCTTTTGCGAGGTGCCGCCGGCAGCGCGGGCGGCCACCGTGGCCGGCGGATGGTAGGCGGCGATGCCGAGGCCGCTCAGCGCGATGGCCACCCAGGTGGCGAGATAGGTGGACGCCATGCCTGCCAGCACTACGCCGAGCGCGGCCACCAGGAAGCCGGTGGGCACCAGCCAGCCGCGGTGCGCGCGGTCGGCATAGGCGCCGAACAGGGGCTGCACCACGCTGGAAAGGCCGGTGGCTGCCAGCATCAGGCCGCTCACGGCCGCGTAGCTGTAGCCGCGCTCCAGCACCATGAAGGGCAGCAGGGCCGGCACCAGCCCCTGATAGAGATCGTTGACTGCGTGCGTGCCGGTGAGCAGTCCGAGCCGCTTCTTGTTCATGCGGCGTCTCCCGTGCGGGAGGCGGGGCGTGGCGAGGGGGCGAATAATGGCATGTCTGGATCCTCCTTGACGTTTGAATGGAAGATCGTAGACAGCAGCCGGAAATTGATCTCGCGCGGAAACCACAAGATTCGTCGCGAAATAGACAAAATGGCTTTGTAGATGCGCTAACGGATGGGCTTCGTTCCGTCGTCACCCGACTCGGCCGCGAGCCAGGTCAGAATGCGCCATTGGCGAGTGTACCCTCGCTCGCCGAGCCCTTCTGGCCGGCGGTTCAGAGTGGAATGACCAAAGTTCAGAGTTTGGCGATTCTCGACAGCCGCGCCCAGGAGCACAGGCCAACTCGGAATGCCGGTGCGGGAGCCGGTTGATGTGTTCGCGCCGGTAAGGCGACAGCGCCTTGAGCACCTCGGCGTCGAGGGGATCGATCGGATATGGCCGGTAACCCTGCTTGATGCGGCAGTAGCGCAGAGGACTTCCTCGATGAGATCGAATCGGCCTCCGCCCTGCAGGCCGAGGTCCGGCAACAGAGAGCGGCAGACACCGGCGGAAGCCGTGCCGCCCCCACGCCAAGAATGCCTCCAGCGGAGATTCTGCCACCCGTGGTTCCCGCCACTCCCGCGCTACCGCCCCTGACGCCACGTGACGAAGCGCCCCCGCCACCATTGGCGCTGCAATTCATGCGGTGGCTGCAGGAGGGCATTGCGCAAGGCAGCCTGCTGGTCAATACCTCCCAGGCACAGGTCCATTCGGTCAAGGAGGGCCTACTGCTGGTGACTCCCCGGATCTTCCGCCAGTTCACGCATGACACCGATCCACGCGCCGAGAGTGGGGAAGCCCTGGAGTACACGGCGGTGCAGAAGGCGGTCTTCAAGGCGCATTGGCACTACATCGCCACCAAGCCGGCCCCGAAGGGCCGCAAGGCTACCCGAATCAATATCCTGCGCTACACCACGTCCGGTGGCGGCCCGGGTGGTGCTACCACCGCCAAGCCGCTCTCCGGCGTCGTCATCCTGCAGCCCGAGCGCTTCGTTAATCCCGTCCCACCAGTGAACTGCCACCTCACTTACCGCGAGGACATCACCCTCAACCTGGGCCCCTCCTCCTGAGCTACCCCTGTCTGACGTTGGAGACTGGATATGGCGTATCCCATCGAGAATCTGTTCCGTCCCCCTGTCGAGCTTATCTCGGCCGCCACGGCCACCATAGCTGGCACGGCGCTACTCACCGCCCCGCACTGGTTCATGACGCCACCTCCGGTTGCATGGACAGGCATGTTGGGCTTCTACACGCTTGCCGCCTGGCGCCTGCATCAGGGCTACCGGATCGTGCGTTTTCACCGCAATTTGAAACGGCTGCCGAAGTACGTCCAACATCGACGCGCTGGCACAGGCGTATATCGATCACTGGCTGGACACGACACAGCCCAACTGGAGAAGTGCATTCGAAGAGTATGCGAGCGATGAGGACCGTCGCAAGACCAAGACCAAGGAAGCGCAAAAGACCCAGCATGCGCTGGACCTGCTGCTGCTCATCGATTTCATCAACGCGCAGGCATGGTTCGACCCGGTAGCCAACGCCTTGGCCGGGCTGGTGGCCAAAGAGCGCGGTTACTTTGAAAAGCTGGTGGCCTCCCTGTATCCGTTCCTGGAGAAGCTCACCACCGGAAAGATTGCAGAGCTCATCTCCCCCGACTACGAAGCCACCGGCGATGCGCGCCCGATTTTCGACTGGATGTCGGTCATCAACCGCGGTGGCATCGTCTACGTCGGCCTGGACTCCCGCTCTGACTTTGAAGTCGGCTCGGCTATCGGCAACGCCATGTTTGCCGATCTCACCTCCATCGCTGGCCAACTCTACAAGTTTGGCGCCGGCTTTGGCCAAAGTACGGCAGAAGGCAAACGCCGCATCGTGGTTCACGCAGACGAGTTCAACGAACTGATCGGCGACGAGTTCATCCCGCTGCTCAACAAGGCCGGCGGCGCCGGCTTCCAGGTCACGGTCTACACCCAGACCTGGTCTGACGTCGAAGCCAAGATCGGCAACCGCGCCAAGGCTGGGCAAATCGGCGGCAACCTGAACACACTCATCATGCTCCGGGTCAAGAACAACGAAACGGCCGAGATTCTGACCAACCAACTGCCTGAAGTGTCCGTCGCTTCGACTATGCTGGCCAGCGCCGCCTCGGACACCAACGACCCCCGAGATTTTGAAGAATTCGGCTCCCGCAGCGAGACCGCATTTCCACCCAGCTCGTGCCAATGCTGACCCCGGCCGATCTGGTCAAGCTCCCCAAGGGCCAGGCCTTTGCGCTGATCGAAGGTGGCAAGCTCTACAAGCTGCGCCTGCCGCTGTTCGACCCCAAGGCGGACGCCACCGATCTGGCCTTGCCAGCATCGCTCGAGGTGATCGCCGCCGACATGAAGGCCCGCTATGACAGCGCGGCCGCGGCCGAGATCCTCACCGTGCCAGGAGGCTGGCTATGAGCTCCCGCTACGAATTCCACGAACTCAAGGTCATCCACGTCTTCGTCTGGCCGCTCAAGCTGCTTTGGAAAAGCAACTGGCCGCCAGGACACGGTTGGAGGGAACAGGGGGGGCGATAACAGGCTGGCCTCTTGGGGGAGCCAGAGTTTCTGCCTTCAGTCCGTTGATGTTTCAGGGAAGCATATGGGTATCCCCGGCAGCCTGCGGCGGCAACTTGATTGCCAGCGCCTTGAAATCGCCGCTGGTTGCGATCGAACCCGCGTGCGCGACACCCTTTGGAATGATAATCAGGTCACCCGGGCCGACCTCGCGCTGTTCACTGCCCAGCCAGAATGTGCCCTTTCCTGAAATGACATACTGGATCTCGTCGGCGCTGGTGTGGTAGTGCTTCGGAACGTTGCCCGATTGCACTGCAACGGTCCCTTGTGGCGTCGCCACCAGCCCCTTCGTACGTAGCGTGCCCATATTGGGAACCTGCGGTCCGATGTCTTCATTGCTCATGGCGACCAAGTTGATGATCTGCGGCGCCAATGTGGCGGGCGGGATTTGCGCGTGGGCCGGCGGCAGTCCCGTATGGGCTGTAAGGTAGCCACAGGCAAAAGCGATTGGGACAGCGGAAAGAGCGACAAAGCGATGCATATTCATCTCCCTTCGGTTGGTCTGCGAGCATTGGATCGCTACGATGCATAATTCGCGCGATACGGCTGGATTGTCTCACCGCGATCCGCGCCCAGAATTAAGGGGAAACCCGCAAGCACTGAATCAATCGCTTGCCGAAAGGGGGCCACCCGAAGGAGATTCAGCGGATCTGGCTGGCGGTTCCCGACCCATAGCGGTCGGTCGAGTCTGCTACTTACCTCCTCGCCGGAGGCGAGCTCAACGAGGGGAGAGGCTCCTGTCGCCTGGTTTGGCAACCCAATATCTCGATGGCACGGCCTTCCAGGCCCCGCACCGTGCTTCGGGTTGATAGTCCGATTCGCGTGCGTTGATGCGACACCTTCCAGGAAGCTGACGCCTCGCCTGTGGCATCCATTCTGCCGCCTGAGTTTTCCTGGAGCTAGTCTGCACGCCAGGCGCGGAACGCTCATTTTCCCGGAGCGTCGCCGCCTGAGACGAAGATGGTGTGGGCCCGGGTCGGCAATGATCTTCGTGGCCGCCGACAACAGCAGCTACGGGGCGACGCTTTCCTTGAAAAGAGGCATTGTTTCGATGTGCTCCTGACGGCCGGCGATGCCGGGCCGGCGCTTTACACGCCGGCCTTAGCCAAGTGGGCCCCAAGACGCGAAGCCCATCGTTGGACGTCGGGGGTCGACAGGCGCACGAGAAATTCTGCGACGCGGGCCGGCTTGCCCCGCTGGTTTCAAGGCTCTGATTCTCGAGCGAGGTGTTGTTCGAGCATAGAACCGATACTCACCGCACCCTCATTGAGATCCACCTCGCCGCTAAGCTTCCATGCCAAGGTATTCCCATTTGCCTGCGAGCGCACCAAGATCCCAACGTCCTCCAAAACCGCAGCCAGCCGGCTGGTATCGGGTGGGTTCCTCTTACTCGCCTTTAAGTAAGCTTTCCCAAGGCCCCATGGGTAATCTGGGTCATTTTTCTTCGTCGCACTATTATATAGACCAAACGGTTGCCCACCGTACTGGTACTGTTTATTCGCATTCGCAAGAAGTGACAAAGTGCGGTTAATGACATCGATCTCAAATTTGATTTCTTTCTCGCCCTTGTCTTGAGCCTTCGTGACAATGCCGGATGCATCAATTTTGTATCTGAACGGATTATTCCCCCGCAGGGTTTCGCACGAGACCCAGTCGCCGTCCGACTCGCCGGAAGCATCAATGCCTGTAGGAGAGGGGGGAAGATCAGATGGGCGATTGGTGTCTGTCAGGTCTGCGTCGGATATCGCCGGCCCTCCAGGCAAGTCGTAGCCGATCATAAATAACGCGGACTCGAGTGCCCGTAGCCGTGTGCCAAAATCAGTAATTTTGGAGAACTCGCTCTGCTTAGCACCGTCCTGCTCCAAGATTTTGCTCAAGATCCAGTTGGCACGGAGATTCCATTCTGCGTGGTGTGCTCCCGACTTCAGTTTGGGAAAATTTTCACCAGGTTTGCGACATTTGGGATCGGGCGCGTTCGCGGCTTCCTTGGCTGGCGCCCATGGGAAGCGAAGTGCAGTCGGCACTTCTATGCCCCGTCCCCTGCAAAACTTGACGACCGCCCACCCTAGAGCCGCAGCGACTCGGCTGTCATAGATGACGAAATTTTCGCATATCAGCGAATATACCTTCGTCATGCCAGCATTAAACCGTAGCTTTTTGGAAAACAGCTTCGTATCCGCCAAATCTCCTTTGTCGAAGGCTTTGCGCGTCTCGTTGAGTAGCTTTGCGAGATTCGCCTCGTTCTTAAGCAACCAGTTGACGTTTCCGCCCCGTACACCGCCCCAGGTCACGATGTCGATAGCAGCTTGGCATGCATCGCGGTCATTGATGGTATCAAGCGCCTTCGTGAGGTCCTTACGTAAGGCCTCTAGTGCTTTGGCATTCGACGCGAACGAGTTGCCACTTTCCACACCAAGGCGCTCGATCTCGGGATGACTCCATTTATAATTCGTGTAAGCGTCGAAAATGCTTCTGCACTCCCAGCGCTCGCCGCTTCTCCGATTGCGGTAGGCATGGCTGAATTCATCGCGATCGAGATGGTTGCTAATCCACTCGACAAATTCCAATACTTCACCCGTCAGATAATCGTCTTTTTTCATTCTCTGATTTCTCGCATTGACCGCTTTCGCGATATTTCAAAATGGAACATCGAGGCCAGCGCGACCTTCTGGTAAGGCCCAAATCTGTTGCCCCGCCAAATCATGACGGCATTTAGTCCTGTTGTTAGAAAGCCATTGTGCCCGGTGGCGAGGCGTCTTTACTTGTGCCCCTGCCACTCAACGTCAGGATCGTCATCCCAAGCCGGGGCAAATGACACACCTTTCCACTTGGCGCTCGTTTGGTCAAAAATCGACCCGTGCCGGGGCCGATGGAAGTTATAGATGAGGCAAGAGACCCCATCCGCCCGGTACTTTGCATACAGATCCATGAACTGCGCGGTAGTAAGGATCGGTGCACGCTCGAAGAATTCCTGATTCTCCCAAGGGGTGTCCATGACAAACACGCGCCAAAAGTACTTGTACATGCGCGGATTGGGATGCGGCATGTATCCCGAGCAAAACGACTGAGTTCCGCGCCCTCCACTGGAGCTGATCATGTTCAGGAGATTCTGTTTCGTCGGTTCCATCATCCTTGTGCTTCTCCCTGCAAGCTTTTGCTTTGTCGATGCACCGCGCGCGGCGGTGGCGAACCTAGTCCTTACTCTTCGACTGCCTCTTCGGCACCTCGACCTCCCTGTCGAGCGACTCTATGAACCAGCTCAACGCGCGAGTTTGGCCCGCCGCCCCACGTCAATGGACCGTAAGGATGCCCAGCTTGACGAGGAGCTCATCCATAGTCATAGGATCCGACCATTCACCGATTCGCTCCTGTTCAAGAATCTTCTCCGCGATCTCGGGATCTACCCAGTCGTCGCTGTCATCCGATTCCATGGACTCTCCTCAAAAGTCCTCTGCTCTTTTTTCCCAATAGCCTGGTGCGTCGTGATGGGCATTGTCCATCGCTGCATCAAGTGACAGGGCCCAGAAACGCATTTTGGGCAACCGGAGCGTGCCGTCCGGATTCTCCAGGAATTGCTCCAGTTTCAAGTATGCGGGGTCGGCACGATCAAAAGGGGTGTCGAGGTAAATGCTACCTCGGTATCCCGCTATCATCCATCGGTCGCTCGCAACTTCACCGCATTGCCGCCAAGTGTAGCCATTCGCATCGAGCCACGAGATGACCTCCTTGCGTGAAGGATTGACTCTCCAGTTCTCAGGCACGGCCGCCCCGAACTGGTCCTGAAAAAATGTCAGGAACAGTACGTCCCGGCAGACCTGGCGGGCAATCGCGTCAATATGCTCGATGAGTTGGGGCATAAAAGGTAACCAGTACAGGTCGAAGAGACTTATGATATCGGCGAATCTGGCACGCGCGGTGCCAGATTATTTAGATGTCGGGATACCCCCCCAACCTAACACGATGAACAAATCATAAGTGCTCGATATGCTGCTCAGCAAACTGGAAGCCGCTACCTTGGAGTTGTTGTGGACTCGACCGGAGGGGTTCCTGTCCAGCGAACTGCAGGCGGCCCTCGCCGTGCATGGTTCCCCTCGTACGATCCGCAACGCGCTTGGGCTATTAGCGAGTAAGGGGTACGCCAGTGCCAAAGGCGCCACCAAGGGGCGAATATGGAAGCCCCTCAAGGCGGCTCCGGCGTCCCGCAGACCGACCATTAATGAGTCGATGGCCCTCCTTACCCTCCGCCATCTTGCGGAGCGGCACCTTCCCGCCAGCGTTGTAGCGTCGCTCGAGCCCAACTTCGAGGCTGCGACTAACGTCCTCAACGAGCACCCCACCGCCTTCGACCTCGCAGCAGCTCGCCTTTGGATGGACAAGACGATCCGGCTGCATGGCGGATACCCCTTAATTCCGCCAACCATTCGAGACGACTTCTTCCAGATCGTTGGGCACGCGCTATACAACGACGAGTCTCTGGATATCACTTACCGGACGTCGCTCGACGCCGAGCCCAAGGAGTCTCGAGTGATTCCCCATGCCTTGATAGAAAAAGGCCCGCTCTGGTACCTGGTGGTCAAGCGCCGCCGAAGCTCGGGGCAGCCGACACCCACCGTCCTCCGGATGGACCGGATCGTAGCCCTGAAGCCAGCCGGAATCGACCTTACTCGCGACAAGAATTTCACCCTCGACAAGTTCGTTCAAAGAGACCGAGCCATGGAGTTCTTCGCCGGCGAGCCGGCTCAAGTGCGGCTGCGCGTCAGGGAAATCGCGGAAGACGGGAGGCGAGTCGAGCATGCTTTCCGATACCTCAAACTGAGCCACGATCAGGTCATTGAGGAAGCCGATAACTGCTTCATGCTCACTGCGACCGTCATCCCATCCATATCCCTGACCAACCTTCTCCTCGAGAAGAGCACCACGGTGGAAGTGGTGTCACCAGCAAGCATGCGCGAGCAAATGATCGCCCACCTGAAGCAGGCCCTGGCCCAGTACGAGGATCACCCGGCGGAAGGCGTGGGTTCTGGAACCCAGCCTGCCAGTTAGCGCCCTAAGATCCGGATCGTTCTCACCTCACGGAGATGACCATGACGCTCAAGACGATCCGCGACGCTCATAACCGAGTGATGGGCTTTGTTGCCATGGATGATCATGGCAACGGCATTGCTCGCGACGCCCACATGAAGCTGCTCGGCCGCTACAACGCCGGGCGCGATTTCACTTACGACGCCCACAACCGGCCCTTCGGCCGCAGCAACCAGTTGTCGGCCCTGATCTATCGCGCTGGCGACTGAGGAATCTGGCAAGTGTGATAAATCTGCAGCTTTGAGGCCCGGAGCAAATGGACAAGGATCAACTTCAACTGGCAGCCCAGGCGCTGCGGGAAGCGAAAGCCATGATCGTGACTGCCGGGGCGGGGATGGGCGTCGAGTCGGGGTTGGCCGATTTCCGCGGGGCCGAAGGCTTCTGGGGCGCCTACCCCGCCTTGCGACATGCCGGCTTTGGGTTCGAGGAAATTGCCTCTCCGGAAGCTTTTCGCCAAAACCCGCGTCTTGCTTGGGGCTTCTATGGGCACCGGCTCGCGCTATATCGCAAGACCGTTCCGCACGAGGGCTTCCAAATCCTAAGGCGCTGGGCTTCGGGCATCCGCAACGGTACCTTTGTGTTTACCAGCAACGTGGATGGGCACTTCCAGCAGGCCGGCTTCGCAGATAGCGAGGTTGTTGAGTGTCACGGATCTATCAACTTCCTTCAATGTCTTGACAATTGCGCGGGCAGTGAGCCGTTTGGAGCTGGTCACCTCGCTCCGGTGATCGACGAAAAGAATTGCCTCTGGATCGGCGATTTGCCCCGATGCCCACATTGCGGCGGAATTGCACGGCCGAACATCTTGCTCTTCGATGATATTGAGTGGCAATCCCGCTGGTATGACCTATCTCGGGAGCAGATGAACGCGTGGGTGCCACGCCAAGCCGGGCGGATCCTCGTGATAGAGCTTGGAGCCGGCAATGCAATTCCGACCGTTCGTCGATTCGGAGAGCGGCTTGGTCGCCCGCTCATTCGAATCAACACCACCGATGTCCAGGGCGGTCGCCCCGATGTCATTCGATTGCAGGGTGGCGCCCTCCCGGTGCTGCGTAGCCTTGAGGCGATCGTCAGTACCGCCTGATTCCCTCTGCATGGCGTAATGTGGACTCAGATCCACGGCTCCGCGAGTGGCGGGCAAGCGCACTCGCGCTGGCGACGCCCACTATAAAAAGCCCTCGATGTTGCTTATTGGCGCCAATTTAGGAGGAATCCCCGACTGGCCGCTTGTGGCCGTAGGCGACCGTTGGTGTCGATGCGCCACAGGCAGTTACCAACTGCCGTTGCCGTGCCGTTGCCGGCGCGCGAAGTGACTTCGTAGCCCGATGGGCGTCTGTTGTAACTTGCTGTCGTCGGCAATGGCACGCGCAGCATAACGTTGTAGCGTTGCTATTGGGCCGAGGCACTCACGTACTCTGAACGTTTCTGTTCGAGTCGGTCGAACTCCGCGTTGTGAAACATTAAGTAAGCGGCGCGCCTGTCGCATGGCTTGCTCTGAAGATCTTGAATGGGGCCAAGCATTTCTAAGTCGCGGTGCGTCACAGACTTGGAGACTGCCAATTTCCCGTCCGGCCGGAAGGTAATCATATAACGATCGAATAACGCGTCTATGTTGGCCGACAGTAGCAGCCCGTTCTTGGGGTCGAGCCTTTGTGCGCCAGTCGAATGACTCCAAGGCACGATATGTGAGGCTCGCAGAACCGGAAGAACAGCTAACCGCGTGGCTGCACAAGCGCCTTCGAACTCCCGCTCCAGATCAACCCGAAACTGTCCCTGCCCCAGTCGTACAGCCACTTCTGCGAGACGCTCGGTCTCAGATTTGGACTTGTCCGCCAAGATTGTGTGCAAGTCATTCTGGATTTTCGCTGCCTCCCGACTGCCCGTCGACTGAAAGAAGACTCCGTCAATCCTTCTCGCCCAATCGCGCATTAGAAGCAGACTTGTCGCTTCGTCTTTGACCCATAGATAGGAACCGCTGTAGTCCGTATAGACGTGTAGGAGATCCGGATCACAATCATGCTCCCGGGCGAAGGCGTTCTTGTCGAAGTCTTGCGGAGCCTTGGCGACCGAGAAGGAAGCTCCGTCTTTTGGGAAGCGGTACAAGCAGGCGTATGGAGCTCTACGCCCCCAAAGGCCCTCGCTCATCTGTCCGATGTAGATGCCGCGCCAGGTGATACGCAACGTTCGTCGCTGTTCCTTTACAGGACCCTGCGCCGTAGTAGCGACGGCAAAGCCTTCGTCTTCCAGCGCACGAATGACACTCATTGCAAATGCACTTGGCGGGTTGCCCGTATAGCTTGAAAGGTCAGACATCGAACTAGAGGAGGACACTGGAGCTTGACTTCGTGGCGTCCCGGTCTTCTCCTGCAGAAGGGAAATCTCGCGTTCGATAAATGCCTCGAGGGCTTCTACCGAATCCACCAGTTCCAGCGAACGGTCTCCCTCCGACGAACTGGACTGCGCAAGCTTTAAATCCAACAGACCCCGAGGCGCCGGCTTGAGCCGAAAGATCCTGTTCCCAACACTCTTTTTTCCCAGGAAGTAGCTATTGCTAATCGTATTAGCTTCTCGCTCCAACGCAGGAAACCTATCGCAGACGAGGGCGTGGATCTGTTCGAGACTTAGGTTTGTCTTCATGGCCTACTGTTGAAGTGAAAGTATCATGATACTGACTCAAGCTTTAAGGCAGAAGCCACTTTTAGCGCGGACCACTCCGGCTTAGGACATGCTTCGCCGAAATGCCCATGAAACGCTGGAACTGGCTGCGGAACGGTCGTCCTGGCGTCCATGCGCGCGTTCAAGCGAACGACCGGACACGGCTGTTCCCGGCCATTCTAATTACGTACCGAGATCGAGGACGCCCATAATAGCTCGATCTCGCTGCAAGAGCGTAATCGGACACGCCATGCGACAGGCCGCCGCTGACAGTTGTCAGGAATCACTCGCACCGGTTACTTGAAATCTGAGCCCCGGTTCGCTGAACTGCCTCGGCGGCTCGTTGAACCTCAGCGGGATCGTTCCGGGCCATAGCACGCTCAGACCAAGCCAGGTTTGCCGTGTACTGCTGCCGCAGGGAAGGG
>NZ_JBXANI010000041.1:0-58835 GCF_058801495.1 Cupriavidus sp. GW822-FHT03E04 | reverse complement strand
CGCTGCTCAACAAGGCCGGCGGCGCCGGCTTCCAGGTCACGGTCTACACCCAGACCTGGTCGGACGTCGAAGCCAAGGTCGGCAACCGCGCCAAGGCCGGGCAAATCGGCGGCAACCTGAACACACTCATCATGCTCCGGGTCAAGAACAACGAAACAGCCGAGATTCTGACCAACCAACTGCCTGAGGTGTCCGTCGCTTCGACCATGCTGGCCAGCGCCGCCTCAGACACTAACGACCCCCGAGATTTTGAGGAATTCGGCTCCCGCAGCGAGGACCGCATTTCCACCCAGCGCATGCCAATGCTGACCCCGGCCGATCTGGTCAAGCTCCCCAAGGGCCAGGCATTTGCGCTGATCGAAGGTGGCAGGCTCTACAAGCTGCGCCTGCCGCTGTTCGACCCCAAGGCGGACGCCACCGATCTGGCGCTGCCAGCATCGCTCGAGGTGATTGCCGCCGACATGAAGGCCCGCTATGAGAGCGCGGCCGAGGCCGAGACCCTCACCGTGCCGGGAGGCTGGCTATGAGTTCCCGCTACGAATTCCACGAACTCAAGGTCATCCACGTCTTCGTCTGGCCGCTCAAGCTGCTCTGGAAAATCCTGTACATCTATGGCGTGCTATGCGCCCTCAGCGTGGCGACCTTCTTGCTGGCCGCCTACTATCTCTGGACCGACCCGGTGGAAAGCGCCTACCAGATTTACCGCCATTCGATGGAGGCGACCACCCTGCTCGGGGCACCCTCAAGGGCCACCTGGTTGGTACAACAATCTGCGGACTTCGCCTACTGGCTGTTCTTCCAGGTCACCCAGCTACACGACATCCTCTCCCGCCTCACCCACAACATTGCCAATAGTGGGACCGACGCCACAATCGGCGAGAGATTGCTGCGGCCGTGGCTCGAGGAAATGTGGATCGCAGCGCTGGCCGTGAAGACCTTCGGAAGCCGCCTGATGCTACTGCTGACCGGCTGGCCAGTGCTTCTGCTGGCCTTCTGGTGCGGCATGACCGATGGTCTCGTGGAACGCTCGATCCGACGCGCCAGCGCTGGGCGCGAATCGTCCGGCTTGTACCATCGCGCGAAATATGCCCAGTTGAGCCTGGGCGCCACCTCGGTCCTCGTTTTCGTCTGTCTACCGTATCAGCTTGATGTGCGGTGGGTGTTGTTCCCTATCGCCATGACCATTGGGATCCTGGCTAGGACGCAGTGGAAGTTCTTCAAGAAGTATCTTTGAACAGGCGGCTGTCCATGGGCGTCTTTTTTGCCGTTGCGGCACCTGGCCGCTTATCTCTCTCTGGAAGTAGATAGCCCCGATTTCGGCGAATCGTCGCTGGGGCGGCGTCGAATGGCCGGAACTGCCGGGAAGGGACCGCACCCCACGCCTCTCAGTCGACTCCTCCCCGACCCTTTACTGCCGTTGGGCCCCGCGCAGCCCCAACGGCAATTTCCAAGCCCCCTCAGTCGTCCGCCCGCGATGCCGGCACTGGGCGATTGAGTGACCGTTTGCTGGATAAAGCGGTCTTCTGAATGTCGGAGCCACGCGTCCGGCGAAGGTCCCGTCATGGCCGGCAAGCGACGACCGCAATCGCCGGGCGACCTGTCGTACCGGGTATGAAGATCAGGGGGTAGTCCACAAGACCCCCAAAGAAGACAGGGGGCAAAGTTTGATGCATTCTCGGCCTGCCTAGACGCGGAAGAGGCTGGTCAGTATGCCGTAAAACTCCAGGACTTGTTGATCGCCACATCATTTCGCGAGCCGACGAAAGTCGCTGTGTATGTGCCGGCAGCGATGGGCTGCGTGGGGAGCAGGAACACTACCCCTCGAAACAAGCTCGCGTCCTCGACAGCCGAAGCAACCGAGCCAGCCTTGGATTCGGCAGGCACCAGGATGCGAGCCGGTACGCGACTGCCGCTAGGCCCCATCAGGATGAAGTTCGAGACCGTCAGCACGTCAGATGGCTTTTCAACGTTGACGCGGAACATGATCGGGGGACCGGCTCTGGCCAGATCGGGCGCTGGATTCGGGATCTCGTGGCCAGGAATGAACAAGCCGTGGACGTTGGCATTGTCGGCTGGGTAGTGGGCGCCAGTGCCGGGAGGCAGTTGTTGGCCGCCCCATTGGGCGAGGCCATAGCCGCCGGTTCCGGCTGCGGTCACCACACCAAAGTTCGTCACGCAGTAATTGTCATGCATGGCGAGGCCGATGGTCTCCTGATTGCTGGTAATCCCTTGCAAGTGGTAAACCGAGTTCGCCATCGAGGCAAGACAGCGGCCAATCTCGCCGTTGTAAGCATTCTGTCCAACCCATTGCTTGTGCCAGCCGCCCACGGTGAGTACTTGCTGGTACGGATCGGGACTGGTGAAACCAGGATTCCCGGGGATCTCCGTGTGGCTCATCACCGCGTTGAGCTTCATATACTCCAGGTGGTTCTCGGCCGCGGCGTCCAGGGCGGCGTCTTGCCGCAGCGCGCCTACACCCATTGCGAAGCGCAGGGAGTTGAGCGCATTGAAGAATTCGAGGCGCGGGTCGGTTCTGGAGTAAGTGGATGTGAGCGCGATCGCAGTCGAAGCAGAAGAAGACGGTTCCTTCCTGATGCTCGGTGTGCGTGGCAGGTTTGAAGCAATCGTTGGAGGGGCGGCGCCAGCGCTACCAATGCTGGCGCAGACCGCGACGAAGGTAGACATCGCGGCAATTGCGAAGAGGCTCTGTTTCACGTTTTTCCGGTTATTTTAGATCTGTACAAGCGGGGCTAAGGATCCGCGGGTGACCCTGGCAAATCCGCTTCCAGAGGCTTAACGTGATATCGGGAAGATTGGTGCACAGGAGCATGCGCGCCTGGTGCGGCAAGCTGGGGAAGTGGGTAGGGCGCGCCGTCTGCGCCCATGCAGATGCAAGAACCTAGAGACTGTCCAGGTGCCCACGGAGAGGGATCTGAGTATTAGTGTTTGACCCTGCGATTGGGTGGCGGCACAGGAAAAACAGCTTATCGCCAACCTGCGGGGAGAACGAAGGTCGCAGATCGACCCACTGCTGCCTGTCGAGCCATCAGAGGTTCAACGGCAGGTATCCGAGTGAAGCCGTCGCCCGATACGGGCACTCACGGTCAGCAGGTCGGGCCTTATGGAAGGCTTTGCATAGCGACCGCCATTTCCCTGCTCGTCTATCTACGGATGCCCGAAACACATGTCAGGCGAGCGGCCGCGAGCCCGGCGCGCCTTGCTTCGTAGAACCAGGGCGATTGCCGACGCCGCCGCGCGAAAATTCGACGGAGTGGATGGGTTGACCGTTTCCTCCAGGAGGCGCCGCGTCCGAGTGGTAGCGAAAGCGTCCAGGTGCACGCCGCCGGACGTGTTCGTTGCGCGGCGACGGGATGACGCGTAGGGCAGCAACAGCATTCACGCCGAGACGCCGGACTTGCCCTTGCTCTTCGGACCGGCGCCATTGCCCGAAGCGGAACGCCCCTTGCGCGCCGCACCTCGCTGCGCTCCACCGGTCTGTCCGCCACGCCCCGCTTCCATCACGTCCTCGAGGTAGTGCTGTACCACGCGCTGGAACTCCAGCATCGCCGCGTGACGGTCGGCCACGCTCGCATCGTGGCTCAGTGTGACGGCTGCCTTCATAAGATGCTGGACGACCACGGCCCGGAACAAAGCGTCTTTCGCAGACAGGCGCGGCGCGAGGGCGGCCAGCACGGATGCGATTCCTTTGCGCAGTCTTTCGCGCACGCCGGTGGCGCCGGGCAGCACGACATCATGCGCGTCGGCCAGCACCACGAAAGCGGGGTGCGTCGTGCGAAACGCCACGAACAACGTCGTCAGCCGGCCCGCAACGACCGATACGTCAAGCGACGGCACCTCCTCGCTCAGCCGGTCGAACGCTGCTTCAAGCTCAGTCACGTACTGATCGAGCAGCGTACCTGCGATCTGCTCTTTCGTCGGAAAGAACTGGTAGAGCGAACCGATCGACGACTTCGCACGCGCGGCGATCGCCGTCATCGTCGTTGCTTCGTACCCTTTTTCGGCGAATGCCGCGCTTGCGGCTTCCAGCAACGATGCGACCCGCGCATGTCCGCGGGCGCGGCTAGGCGCCTTGACGTCGCCCGTATTCGGCGTTGACTTTTGTGAGTCCATCCTCATATACTATTTGTGAGCACCCCCTCACAATACACCAGCGGCTCATCGCTTTCAACGGAAGACCATCATGTTGCAGAAACTTGACCCCAAGAATACCGCCCTCGTTCTGATCGATCTTCAGCAGGGCATCCTCGGATTCGGGAAAGCACCCCGCGCCGGCGAAGCCGTGCTGGCTGCCGCGGCAACGCTAGCAAAGCGCTTCCGGGAAGTGAACGCGCCGGTCGTCCTGGTCCGGGTGGGCTGGAGCGCCGACTTCGGCGATGCACTGAAGCAGCCCGTTGATCAGCCCATCGCGCTTCCCCCCGGCGGACTGCCCTCGAACTGGTGGGACTTCCCCGCCGAACTGGCGGTGGAGGAGCGCGACATCAAGATCACGAAGCGCCAATGGAGCGCTTTTTACGGCACCGAGCTCGACCTGCAATTGCGGCGTCGCGGCATCCAAACCATTGTGCTCGGCGGGATTTCGACGAACATCGGCGTCGAGTCGACAGCCCGCGCCGCGCACGAGCACGGCTACTCGCTGGTGCTCGTCGAGGATGCAATGAGCTGCGGCGCGCCCGAGCATCACCATGCGTCGCTGAATTACATCTTCCCGAGGCTCGGTCTCGTGCGGCAATCCGGCGACGTACTTGAGGCGCTCGCAGGCTAATGACGCCCGATGAACAAGCACAGCGTGGCCGGATAGCGACGATGAGCAGCGAACGGCACACCGGAGATTCGTTGCTCTTGCGCCGCGTCGAAACCGTGTTCGACGGGCGGGCGTTGGGTCGCACCATGTTTGCGCTCGTCCCGCTGCTCGTGCTTGCACTCGTATCAGGCAGATCTGAGTGGCTCACCGTTGCAATCGTGCCGGTCGCGATGCTCATTGCACTCGACCACTCGCAGCTTGCGCCGCTCGGCGTCTTCGCGCACGCTTCGGCGATCGGCGTGGGCTTCATGATCCTGATGGCGTCGCTCGCGCACCCGCTGCTCTTTGTCGTAGCCACCGCCCTGCTGGGCATGGGATCCGTGCTGGTGACCGCGGGCGGCAGCGCCTTGCGCTCGCTCGGCAACTTCACGTTCATTCCCTCGCTGTATCTTGCCTGCGAAAGTGGGGAAGGGGTCACGCGGCAAGCGCTTATCACCCGGAGCGTTGAGATTCTGCCGTTCCTGTTGATAGCGGCGTTGCCGATCTTGCTCGTTGCATCAGTCGAGCACTTCCACTCGCGCGAAACCGGCCAGCCGACTCTTGCGCATTTCGCAAAGTGGACTCGCCTCTCCCCAAACAGCGAGCGCAACGCATATATCGAGCTGGTGATCACCGTCGCGCTCGCGGTCGCTTGCGCTGCCGCACTTGTCGAATGGCGACACGTCGATGATGGTCAGTGGATGATCTGGTCGGCCGCCAGCGTCGTTACCGGAAATGCGGCAAGCGCCCGGCAGAAGTTTCGCAGCCGGCTCACCGGGGCTGTTGTCGGCGTTTCCTTCGGGGTGGCCGTTGGGTTGATGATCCCTCATGCGTCGTTTATGCGTGTGCTCGTTGTGTTCGCAGCAATGCTGACGCTCATCTGCATTCGTCCGTACACGCTCGCATTCGGCGTCCGGTGCGCCTGTGCGGCAATCGCATTTGCATTAGCGGGAAAACCGTGGATTTTTGGAGGCGAGCGCCTGCTGAACGTGGCAGTCGGCAGCGCCATTGGGCTGCTGTGTGCGCTCACGGCATCCGCCATTGCGGCGCACATGGAAGACACGTGCCGCTCGACGTGTTGAAACATTGCGCTCCTGTGGCTCGGCGCCAGCGAATGGAGCGTGCTCGGTGCTCGCGTGATCGTAGTGGTACTCGTCTGCGAGCGCGAAGCCCTGGTGGCCGAGCTCGTGGATGGCCGTGGTGATCAGATTGCTTGTGCGCACGCGAGCGTTCGGTCGCGGCCGGATCGGATTCACGCCGTTCACGCTCACGACCGCTACGAGAACTCACTTCTATTCGTACGATTTCACCACCGGCACCATCGAGCTTCATCGAATCGACAACGATGACGTAACCTCCGTGTGGAGCTCGGCCACGCTCATGGGTGCTGGGTGGACCGACCTCCTGCCGCTCGAAATGTATGACGGCTCGCGGCTCCTGCTACTGCATTCGAGGGTCAGCGGGATACTGCGCGTCTTCCGCATCCACAATGACGGGCAGGGGCTCGAGTATGTGTACACCGATAAGAATGCCGGCCGCGGCCCGTACAGCTTTGCGTCCTTCAGCCTGGATGGTCGTGCGTATTACCTGCGATACCGTTGGCCGCTTCTGGGTAAGAGCGCGACCCTCGAAGCGCTGCATGCGAACTAGCCCCGACTACAAGCGATCTGGGAGCTTACCTCGGAAGTTCGGCTGTATCCGTCCGGTGAGCTGGCAACAACGTCCCCGAATGCATCTTCAATAGCCGTTAGCCCCTGAAGCTGCTTCACCAACGGTGATACCTGAATGTCGGCTAAGGCCGACAAGCCATACTTCACCGTCGCGAATTGAATGCCGGTTCCTGAGTGGAACCGACGCCAGAATGTCTGAGCGGCGGTGCGAGCGATTGACTCTTCATGGCCGGCAGGTGCCCTCCGTGAGCCCGGTTATCATCAGCTCTTCCCGACCCGAAGCGGTCTGTCGGATTGCTCCAAACCGGTCACTCAAGCCGCGTCTTCGGAAACTTCGCCGCAAAGGTCGGCTTTCCGGCTAGCAATGGCGCCCGAAACCAAAGGCCAGAACCGCCGGTAAAGCGGTTTGAAACCACTCAGCCGTCATGCACCGGAGTCTCAAGCAAGTCTAGGAAGTCGGAGAACGTCTGAGCTAACGATATCAGCGCCTCATCTCCGACCTTCTCGTGAGCGAAATACGCTACCGTCGGACGCTCCCATCTTCTGAAGTCCCGGCGAACACAGTCGCCGCATCGTCGACTTCAATGCCGAGGTAGCGACCGTGCTTTCGAGCTTGGTGTGTCCAAGCAGGAGCTGGACCGCCCGAAGGTTCTTCATCCGCCTGTAGATCAGTGAAGCCTTTGTGCGCCGCATCGTGTGGGTGCCATACGCGGTATCGTCAAGTCCAATCGAGGCGATCCAACGATGTACCAGCCGGGCATATTGCCGCGTCGACAGATGCGGCGAAGCATACAATCGACTTGGGAAAAGATAGTCGGCAGACGTCAAGCCCCTCGCCCCGGCCCAGCCTTCGAGGCTTTGGCGTGTCTGCTCCGTTATCTCGAACTGTACCGGCCGTTGCGTCTTCTGTTGCATGACTGTTGCCCGGGATCCGACATGACTGCCCGGGCAGATATCCTGCACTCGCAGCCGCGTCAGATCGCACGCCCGCAGTTTGCTGTCGATCGCAAGGTTGAAGGTCGCCAGTTCACGAATGTTCGCAGCCATCTGAAGCCGCGTCCGAATCGCCCAGATTTCTTGGACCTTCAGCGGGTGCTTTTGCCCGGTTAAACTGCCCTTGTTCCAGGGCACACGATGACCGGTAGTCGGGTTCTCTGTTTTCATGACAATCTCCTTTCAATCGGAGGGAGATCCAGTCTGCGCTCCTTCGGGTGGACGCTAACCGACCTTAAGTGGAAGTTGCTTATTCCCAAAACCGGCCACTTGGCGGTTTCATAGTCGACAAACATTTCGACAGCGGTACGCGACAAGGTTGCTGGGTGCCAGAGCCCAGCATCCCACCCCGGGCGCAGGATCCGTTAGATTCTGCGCCCCCCCAAAAAAGCACGCCTGTGGCGGCTGCGTTATGCGACAAGCCGGGCTCGGGGCGTCGGCCGCTTCCAGTCCGGCGACGGGAGATGGATCCGGCTGTCCACCGTGCCGTCCTCTTTACGGAATCGTAACGTCGCGGTAATGCTATGCTCGGCGACACTTCCGATCCTGAACAGGCTGACAATATGGCGCTATACGAAATCTCTGGAGAAACGTTGACACCGATACATCAGAGCACGTTCGCCAGACTCGGGATTCTTGAGCGCCAGAATATCCAGCGAGCGGTTCGCACGCATATTGCCGCAATCACCCCTGGCGTGAGAACAATGGTGCTTGCGGAGGAGTTTGGCGACTGGGTTGGGGCCAACAGGCGCATTGACCTCCTCTGTCTTGATGAGCACGCAAGGCTGGTTGTCGTGGAGCTCAAGCGGGACGATGGCGCCCACATGGAACTTCAGGCTTTAAGGTACGCTGCAATGATCTCCACTATGCGCTTTGACCAGGCTGTGGAGGCGCACCGGAAGTACCTTGCGTCAGTTGGGTCCACCGAGATCGCAGAACAGGCAATTCGGGAGTTTCTGGAGCAGGAGGATGGCCCTGTGGCGCTTTCCGATACGGTCAGGATCGTCCTGGCGGCAGCGGAGTTTCCGCAGGAGCTCACAACCGCAGTCCTCTGGCTCAACAAACAGGGACTTGATATCCGATGCGTGCAAATGCGGCCACACACGATTGACGAGCGCGTCCTTCTCGATATTCATCAGGTCATTCCGCTTCCGGAAGCCGAGCAGTACCAGGTCGCAGTCCGTGAGAAGTCAATGGAACAGGACGCGGCCAGAGCACAGGACAGAGACCTGACGCGGTACGACTTGTCCATCGGCACGGAGACATTTGAGAACTTGCCCAAGCGTCGGCTGGCGTACGAAGTCGTCGCCGAGGGTATCCGCCGCGGACTATCTCCCGAAGCCATCGAACAGGCCATCCCCTGGAAGGGCAATCTCTTCGTGAAAGAGGAAGGAACATTGAACGAGGCTGGTCTGCTGTCCGCAACCGGACAAGCCAAGCTCCGTTGCTACACCGCGGACAGGGATCTGTTTCATTCCGGTGCGCGAACATATGCGTTCACGACCCGATGGGGAAATCGCACTATTGAAGCGGTCGAGAACGTCTTGAAGATTATGCCGGGCACCAGCGATATCGAGTATGCCCCATCCTCTGACGTCACCGATACGGTCACCTATCTCGGTTACACGCTTCGACAGCGGGCCAGTGGCGCGATTGAAGTCGAGTTCGAAGGCGTACAAAAGGTCCCGGTGAAACCTGTCCTTCGCGAGCTGGCAGCGCTCTTGAACATCGGTCTCGGCAACGCCAATGGCAACGACATGAACACGAGGCAATTGGGCGCACAAGTGATGGAGGCAATCCGTCGGATCTGATTCGCGTTGCACGTTCCAGGCGCCCGGCCGATGCAACGGCATTACGGAGAGAATCGAGCCATCACCTCCGGAGGTGATGGCACATCATCGCTTACCCATCTGCACCGCTAGCGGAGATTGCACGCAATCTGGGCTTCTATCTCAAACGGCCGTTTTTGGCCGGACGCTGACGACCACAGTAGGTGGCCGAAACCCGCAACCCGCCGGGCCATACCAGATGTGAAATACAAGGCACCACGCGTCCGAGCGAGAAGCGCTGCATTCTGCACCGGCACGCCCTTATCTCGGATTGCCCGCCTGTTGTCAGGCAATTTCACTGGCAGCTTCGCCAGCCAGCGCGACTTCCGTTTCGTCGGTCACCGTGCTTTCCTCTATCGCGTTGTCGTCTTCGGAAACCATGTCGCCCAGACCGATGACGACCGTGATATTCGGCGTCCAGTTCTTGCGGTCGGTGCTGACCTCGGCAAACGTGGTCACCGTGGCGGTGTAGCCCTGCGTTCTGAGGTTGTTGGCTAGCCGTTGCGCGCGCGGTTCCAGCGCTGCTTGCGGATTGTCTTCGTTGATGTCGAGTACCAGTCTGGTCTCGAATTCTTCCTTGCCCCTCTGGATTGCAGTTTGCATTGCCTTGAGTTGCTTGTTCGCGAGCGCGACGAGCTTGCTGTATCTGGATTCTTCCTGGCTGGCGCGCAGTGCCTTGGCGGCGTTGATGATTTCGGTGCGGTCCACGAACATGATTGCCTTTCGAGGTGGGGGGGGAGAAAGCGCAGGCGCCGCACGGGCTTGACTCCAGGAGCCAGCTTTTCCGGGAGGCGACGGTAACTGTATAAATATACAGTGCTTGCCGGCTAACCGGCAAGGAGTAAAGGGTGAAATTCCCTGACGGCAGAAGATCTGGCGAATCGCGCAATGGTTGCCGCGTCTTGACTAAACGCGGCGCTGCTCAGAAGTGATCGAGTCCCGCGCATGGTGGGAGCGCACGATACCTCCCCTGGCTCCGGCTGAGGTTGGGTAGCCCGATGCGGGCCTTTGTGCAAGGTCCGCAACCGGCTGCTCAAGTCCGAACGTCACGAAGACTAAGTTGAGAGGAGCCGACAGGCGCCTTACGACCCGGAGCCGCCGTTCGATACCAGCCCGGTGTTACGTCTCTTTTCGACGCGCAGCCGTCATTCCGCGGTGGGAACACCCCGGCCCGTCGTTCGGGCAAGACGCCGCGGCTCGCTTGACCGACGCGTCAATCATTGCGCGGAAGCTTCGCAACGACCTTGATCTCAAAGTCGAAGCCGTAAAGCCATGTCACTCCGACTGCTGTGAGCGTAGGATGCGGCGCGTCGCCCCAGAACTCCGGCACGACCTGCCAGACGCGCTCGAATGTCGATTGCGGATCGACCATGAACACCGTGACGTCCACCACATCGTCGAACGTGCATCCGGCCTCGTGCAGGATCGCATTCAGGTTTCGAAAAGCGAGCCGAACCTGTTCCTGCAGATCCGGCTCAGGCGTTCCGTCCTCGCGGCTGCCGACCTGACCCGATACGAACAGCAAACCACTCGCCCGTAGGGCCGGAGAATACCGGTTACGCTCGTAAAGCGCCTGACGTCCCGGCGGAAATACCACATCGCGCTTGCCCACTTCCACCTCCATTAATAAATCATTGGTTTCGATCAGCTCACTCTACCGACCGGCGCCCGCGCGATAAACGTCCAACCCTGTCCATGACTGTTTGTAAAATGCAAACAATTCAAACACGAGGCAAACACTCATGGACCGCTTCGACGCGATGCGCGCTTTCGTCCGGGTAGTCGAGGCAGGCAGCTTCACGAAGGCGGCCGAGACGCTTCATATGAGCAAGACCACGGTGACGCACTTGGTCCAGCAACTCGAAGCGCGATTGCGCGTCCGGCTGCTGAACCGGACGACGCGCAGGATCAACGTCACGCCGGATGGCATCGCGTACTACGAGCGCGTGACCCGGCTGCTCGCCGATATGGACGACGCCGAGACGAGCCTGTCGAGCGCATCGGCGGTGCCGCGAGGCCGCCTTCGCGTGGATGTGCCGAGTCCGTTCGCCCGCCTGATCCTCATCCCGGCGCTGCCGGCATTCCTCGCCCGCTATCCCGACATTCAACTCGACATGGGTGTGAGTGACCGCACCGTCGATATCATCGGCGAGAACGTGGATTGCGTCGTGCGTGGAGGCGAGCCGAACGATCAATCCATGGTCGCCCGGTGCGTGGCGGAGCTTCCGCTCGGCGTCTTCGCGTCGCCCGGATATCTCTCGTTGGCAGGTACGCCTTCGCATCCCGGGGAACTCGAAAACTCGCATCACCGCATCATCGGGTTCTCGTGGGGACGCGCGGGCAATCTCTATCCGCTCGTCATGCATCGCCGCGGCGAGACGGTAAAGGCGCAAGGCCGTTACGCGCTCGCCGTGGATGACGGCAACGCCTATCTCGCGGCTGGAGTGGCCGGCCTTGGCATCATGTGGCTCCCACGTTATATGTCGAAAGCTCATCTGAGACGGGGCGAGCTCGTCGCGCTGTTCGAGGACTGGCAGCTCGATCCGATGCCGCTTTACATCGCGTATCCGCCGAACCGCCATGTCAGCGCGAAGCTGCGTGTGTTCATCGACTGGGTCGTCGCACTGATGAACGAATGTGCTCCCGTGCACATGCAATGAGCTTGCAGGCACGGCGCTTCGTCATGATCGTCGAGCGAGCGCCGAAGCCTTTTGCTTCGCCGCATCGCGCCGGGGGTGGTGCGTTGAACGGGCGGCCATTACCAACCTCGCTACGCTATTTTAGGTAAGACCGTAACAACGTCCGATATGGGATGCGCAGCAGCCCCTCGACCGACCACGCGCCTGCAATCCGGACGGCCGCTCATGGCCGGCAGGCGACGGCTGTGATCGAGGGGCGGCAGGCCGTACCCGACCCGTCTCGGTCATCCACCAGACCTGAAATGGCAGTCCGATTCGCACCGAGGATCTGTCACTCAGCCCTGTTTCAGCGTAAAGGTCCAACTCCTTCTTTGCAGCACGCAAGGCGCCAGTTCATGCCCTTCATAAGACTTGGCGAATGAGGGTGACCATTACGTAGGCCGCGGCAACCACCAGCATGGCCCCAGCAAAGGCCGAGTAGTACTTAGCCCCGTGGTGCGGCGGATGGGAGTGAAAGTGATGAACAATAGGTTTCATTTACATTCTCCCTGACCAAATTGCCCACGATTGGAGCGTAGCCCCGCTATCGCAACTGACCAAGCAACCCTCATGCCATCTCTTGCCTACTAGCCGGTTAACCGCCGGAGAAGACATGCACGTTAGCGCTGGCGTACCAGCCAGAAGCTTTCAATGATCTGGCGCGTCGTGGGGCTGATGACAATCTCCCCCAGTTCTGCTTGGGAGAACCACTGACAGCGTGCGATCTCCTTGCTCGGCTTTGGCGCGGCAGATTTCCCAATATTGGCGACGAAGACATGGTGCACGGTCGTAGCACCTATGACCTGGAACAGAAAGCCGAGCCCTCGAGCCAGCAAGGTCGTTTCCTCTAGAAGCTCCCTTCCTGCAGCGTCAGCAAATGTCTCGTCCTTGCCTGGGCGACCGCCCGGCAGCGCCCACCGGCTGCCGTCCTTGGAAACCAGCAGCAAGCGCTCGCCACGCGCGCAAACCACGGTGGCCCTTATCTTCTTCTTCATCAGTCGCCTGGGGTAATGTCAGAATCTTGCGCTGATCTTACACGCGAGGCCGGGCGGCTCTGACACGGGCAGGCAGGCCAGAACCTTCCCTGCTCCAAGCTGAAAGCTAATGCACACCCGCCCACGTCAGCCGACCTATGTGGCGGTTCCTCGACCGATTTCAGCCGTCAAATCTGCGATAGCCTAGCGGCGGTAGCTGGCCGCTCATGGCCGGCAAGCGACCGCTCGCCGGCCCTTGCAAACGTTACACCTCTGTTTGTTCGGCCATTTCGAGGGCGTCATCTACCTCAATACCGAGGTATCGGACCGTGCTTTCGAGCTTCGTGTGCCCAAGCAGCAACTGTACCGCCCGAAGATTCTTTGTCCGCCGGTAGATCAACGATGCCTTCGTGCGTCGCATGGTGTGCGTGCCGTAAGCCGTGTCGTCGAGCCCGATTGACGCGACCCACCGGTGTACCAACCGGGCATATTGTCGCGTCGAAAGGTGCGGTGAATCATGAAGTCGACTTGGAAACAGATAGTCGGATGGTTTCAGTCCGCGCGCCCTGATCCAGGCCTCGATGCTCAGGCGAGTTTGTTCCGTAATCTCGAACTGCACCGGCCGCTGCGTCTTCTGCTGCATGACCGTCGCCCGGGATCCAACATGACTGCCCGGGCAGACATCTTGCACTTGCAGCCTCGTCAGGTCGCACGCCCGCAGCTTGCTGTCGATGGCGAGGTTGAACATTGCCAGTTCACGAATGTTCGATGCCATCTGAAGCGTTGTGCGAATCGCCCAGATCTCTCGGAGCTTCAACGGGGGCTTCTGCCCGGTCAGTATGCCCTTGTTCCAGGGCATACGATGACCGGTGGTCAAGTTCTCGGATTTCATGACAATCTCCTTTCAATCGAAGGGAGATCCAGTCTGCGCTCCTTCGGGCGGTCGCTAACCAACCCTCTCCTGCCGTTCGAGGTCGCACGGGGCCAATGTCTGTTTCCGCAAGATATAACGGCCGTTCACCGACTCGCACATAGAAACGAAGGTCTGGTGTTCGGCTCAGCCCGTTCCACAAAGAACTCGAATTGCGATGAGCCTAGAAAAGGCCGTGGCGACGGCGATGATGAACGGAAAGACCATCCCCCAGAATGCAGCATGCCAATAGCGGACTTTGCGTTCCAACCATAAACGAGCCCAACGGAAGAAACTCCAAAAGAACAGGGGCGACGCTACTAACCAAAAGAACAAGAGTGGGTGCCCCAACGTGTCCGAAGCGAGCCCCCCAAAGATAATGAAAACGGGAAATATCCATGCGGGCAAGAAATTCCGCCAGAAAGCTCTACCTGTGCCGATGAGTGTAGTCGGGCGTACCTGTTCCATTTGCGGTGTCCCTATATGTTTGTTGTCGATCTTGTCATAGACATCGAATGACCGGTAAGTACCCGTTCGTCGTATCCTGGACGGTCGCGCTTGGCCACAGCGGCTTTTTTAAGATCCATTCTCATTGCCCATCTCCAGGGTCTGGGGATTGCTTTGCTGCCCCCAATGTGTTGCTTGAGTTCGAGACACACCTGGCAATGAAGACATCTGGTTTTTGCGGGTTCGATGAGCATTTGCCGAGTCACCTTCGGAAATGTCTATGCTCATCGCCCACCTCCGAAGTCTGGACATTGCTTCGACCCCGTGGTGCTCGGCGGCGGCTGTCCCAGATCTGCCTGGCAATGGAAGCATAACGAGGACCGGCCGGCTTGCACGTGCGTTGCATAACACAAGAACACAAGCACGCTGGGGCTCGCAGGATGTCGCGAGCGGCGTTGGAATATGAGACGCGCATCATGGTTGCCTCCCAACGGCTGCTTTGTGGATGCGACGGGCACCCGAATGTCTCAAGATAGGAGCGATCGAACGACGCCTTGTGGCCGAACTCAGCCGTCAGACCGATCCCTGAATCACACAGTGAGTCCCATCGCCTAGGCTCTCCCATCCCGCAAGTCGGCGAAGAACCTTCTGCTAGCGGCACCAAGGTTCCACACGAAACAATCCCGATCGCATCGCCAGGAACACGGCTTCGGCGCGGCTCTGCGCACCGAGCTTTCGGCGAGCCTCATCGATGTAGTGATCGGCGGTCCGCGCTGAAATTCCCAACTTCTCGCCGATCTCCCGGCTAGACTTTCCGTTCGCAGTCAAAGACAAAGCCTGCGCCTCTCGCTCCGTCAGTCGCTGGTTCCCGAAATAGGCGGACGCCGCTGCCATGTACCGCGTATCAAGCAAGACGTGCAACTTCGCATGCCCGACCAGCACGGCCTCCAGGTCAGCCCGCTCCTCGTGCTCGACCAGCAACCACGACGCCGAGCCAAAAGGACCAAAATACGCACTCGCTACCACGCCCGGCCGTACAACCGTGGGCAACGCGGCGTATGGCGGACTGAACTGCGATTCCGCCGATCGAGCGCTTCGGGTCATCGAGCCACACTCGTGACTGATGAAGCGTGAGCAGACGGGTGACGCATAACTGAGGCGAAGTCCCGACGCCTTCAGGCGTCCGCGCGTCGACTCCAGCTCCGGAAATGCCTCTGTCAAACCGGGGAGCATCTTGGAAGTTCCGCGACCTTGAACCCTGCGATGTCGGCGGCGATGACTTTGTGCAAGCCCTCTGACCAGTCCAAGCCATGTTCGTAGTATCCCCCAGCATTCCGCGCACCGAGGAAGAATGGCAAATGTGTTCCGCGTTGGATCGCCTTCATGAAAGGCTCGGGTACACCCGCCTCCCGGGCCACCTCCAGCTGGGACACTCTAGCCTCGTCATCCATGACGAGCCAGCGCTTCGTGCGCCCCGCCTTATCGATCGCGGCAATCCCTGGCGGCGTCAGACTGACGGTGACCCAGACGGCCTCGGCGTCGCGCGTCACATCGTCGAGCAGCGCTAGCAACGCCGGATTCCCGAGGAAAGGAAGCGATTGCCGCTGCAAGATGCTCAACGCCGCATCACCGACGGATGCCATCACCTTGCGCTCAAGCTCGCGAACATAGTCCACGACGTGCCGAATTGCCTCGCGATCGTCTTTCCGTATGAATCGGTCGATGACGCCCGCGTTGAAACCCTCTATCGCGTGACGTGGTGACGCCTGCCCCGTCAGCAAGACCTTCCCAAGTCCGCGGCAGATCTGCCAGTCCGCCACCTCGAAGCCAGTCAACTCAGGCATGGCGTAGTCCAGTATGACGACACCGATCTGCTCCGAACATATGCGGTGCAAATCGAAGCCGCTCAACAGACTGTCATTCACACGTAGGGATCGTTTGTCAGGTACCAACTCGACCTCTTTGACCAACCGTCGCGAAAGCGAGTCTGGATCAATGGCATGCTTCCCCAATATGGCCAACGCCGACCAGCACGTCGACGCAGTGTAGATCTTGTTGTGAGGCAAGCGTCGACGTAGGACTTTCGCCATGCTGGCCAGTACATCTTCGTCGTCGTCCACCAGTAGCACACCACATTGCATTCGAAGCGGTACCGTCATACGCTGGGCAACTCCAATTGAAAGCGTGTGAACACGCGATCCTCGTACATGACTTGTATTGCGCCTCCCATTCGCTCCGCGATCATTCGACTTGCGTAGAGGCCCACCCCGATTCCCTCATTCTTCGCACTGAAAAATGGCACAAAGAGGTTTTGCGCTAGTGCTGCCGACAGACTGCCGGCTGAATCTTCCACCATCACTACGCCCCAACCATCCCGCCGCGCCAACTCCAGCGACACCTTCCCGCCGCCGGTTGCCGCCACGGCAGTAATGGCGTTGCGAAGGAGGTTCACCACGATCTGACGCGCGCCACCGATGTCGCCTCGCACAACACAGCTCGCGTCACCGCGAAGCTCAATCAAGGGCATATTTCTCCCTCCCGCCAACGTATCGAGCGCATCTCGTGCAACCTCCGCCAGGTCAAATGTCGCGCTGGTATCCTCCGCCGCCTCGCCGCTGGACCATCGGACGTTCTCGAGATGGAAGTTCAGGTTGCTATGTACGTCCGCTATCCGCCTCTCCAGACGATCCAGAATCTCACTCCATGCCTGGTCGCATCGATCGGCTCTATCCAGCATCTCGTCCTTCAAAGCCAGCATCTGCATACGCAATGCAAACATGGGGCTCCTAACCTCATGTGCCAGGACGGCCAATGCGCGCCATGCGCCCACAAGTCCGTCCCTGACTCGCTGATCTCGTCGACTAGCCCCAGCCACCGCTGTGGAAAAGGCAAAGAGGAATATTGGCAGGATCACGGCACCATCCTGGACAGGAACACCGGCGAACTTGCCCGCGGGCGCCAGGTGAAGGACGGCCACCGCCAGTGCGCTCCCAATCGCGAAACACGCCAACCCGGACAGCACGCGTAGGGAAAAGAACGTCAAGTAGATGGCGCAGACGAACGACATTGCCCATACGCGATTGTCGATGCCATTCGCCAAGTACATGTACGAGAAGAAGAACGGCACGTTGAGGATAAATATCGCGTAGTGGACATACGACGAGACTCTCGCGCTGCAGGCTCTGAGATATCGTCCTGTGCCAACCAGGAACCACAGCCCGGCAACACATCCACGAAGCGCCAGGCTGTCGTGGGGCTGCGGAAACACAAAAGACCAGACGATCCAATAGAGGCCGTGACCAAGAGCGCCGCCCACCCAAAGCAGCCTCAACCGCGGTGCCCAGTGCAGTGGCTCTTCCGAGAACTGGAATGCCTTCCGCGAAGGCCCTGAAGGTGCTTTATGCATCACGACATGTGACGAGCATCGCGTGGGTATAGCCGCCGTCGGCTGGCGAGACCACGTCACCGGTCACATCGTTCAGAAAGCGCCGGCCATCCCAGACGGCAAACACGCCACCCAGGGCAGGCGAACACCCTTGCGCATGTAGGCCATAGGTCAATCCGGGCAAGAGCCGATTACCGTCACTATCCCTGCCGTTGGCGATGCTATTGGGAGCTCGCTTCATCTCTCCATTTTTCTCGACCATTGGATAGGACAAGTCTGATTGACAATAGGAATATTCTTCAGAGTCACTGGGTTTTTCACTGACGCCAATTATTTCCATCTCGCTCGAACACAATGCATGTGCGCAAATCATGCCCCAGCTCACAACCGGCTGTCATCCGTAGATTTACGGGGCACACGACGCCTCCTCCATAACCCCGTATTTTCTCCCTGCACATCGAGAAATCTACTTGGCAGAATTCCATAACTGCCTTTTCCCGCGCCTCATGCCACTCTACCGAATCCGTCTGCACATCAAAGACAAAGCGAAAAGAATCATCCAAGCAGAGCTGTTGACAGCGTAACGCACCTACTTGCTGTCAACATTTGAAACATTCGCATTTATTAGATAGATTAGCCATCAATACTTAAATTATCGGAAAACAGAATGCTGATATCAAAACTCTTGGAAGAGTATCTTCGCAACAAGATTCTGGCACCGGACACAGTGAAATCCTACAGGGAGAAGACTACTCACCTTATCCGAGAAGTAGGCGATATTGACGCGAAGGAATTAAGTGTCGATAACCTTATTGACTACAGAAACAAGGTTATCAAGGGTACTTCGGCTTCGACTTACAATACGCTACACCGGCATCTCTCTGCGATCTTCCAATACGGTGTGGAAACCGGGGTCGTTGCCTCAAGCCCGTTCCGCGTCGTCAAGAAGGCACCGGTGCATCATGAACTGCCGAAGGTCATTCAGAGGGAAAAGCTGAGCCTGTTATTTCAGCTGCTAGACAATCCAGAGCATCCGTGGCCGCCTTGCATGCGACCTATCTGGTTCTGGAGAGCGTTCATCAAGACGCTCTACTTCACGGGCATGCGGAGAAGACAGATTCTCAACCTGGAGTGGCGTGATATAGACGTCGAACAACGCACTATTCACCTCAGATCCGAAACCAGCAAGACTCGGCGATCTTACGACATTCCCGTACCCCAGTCCTTACTCTCCGAGTTGGGAATGTATCGAAAAATATACTGCACGCGCCTCGGCGGAACGAACCCAAACTGGAAGGTCTTCAATGTCGGCCCGTTTCGGACTCGGGCGAAACGGACTGACCCTCGAGAAGCCATGGGCGAATGGAATCTGCGTGACGTCTTCGCCGAGCTAAGGAATACACATGGGATAGTTGCATCCTGCCATCGCTTCCGCCATACGACCGGAACGAAATTGATGCGAGTGACGAAGAACCCGAAGCTTGTTCAGCTTCAGCTTGGACATACGAGTCTCAATACGACGATGAAGTATGTCCACCCCGATATCGACGAGATGCGGGATTTGGTTTCGTATCTGTAGCAGATGGAATGTTGACAGCTACGGGAGGTTCGGGCACCCTCTCGTTTGGGAGGCGACCTGTGCGGGCGCTCTCACGATACCCTGGCGGGTAATTTTTGCCATTTTGGAGCGGGAGACGAGGCTCGAACTCGCGACCTCAACCTTGGCAAGGTTGCGCTCTACCAACTGAGCTACTCCCGCTTTTTGGCTCCCCGACCTGGGCTCGAACCAGGGACCTACGGATTAACAGTCCGGCGCTCTACCAACTGAGCTATCGGGGAACAAGTTCCGTCTCAATCGAAACGGAGGCCGGATTGTACAACAGCCTTTTGCGTTTTTGAATAGTTTTTTTCGCTCAGTGTGGATCGGCTGCGATCGGCTTGCTTCTCGCTCGCTTCTCACGCCTCCCGCAGTTACCGCCTCAAGCGCCGAGATGCCGCAGGTCGAGCACGCGCTGCGCCTTGCCCGTGGCGGTGGTCTTGATCTCGCCGGCATTCAGGACGCGCACGGCCGTGGAAACGCCGATCATCGTCTTCACCCGGTGCTGCAGCTCACGTGCCAGCTGCTCGCGCTCGCTTTCGGCCAGCGAGGCGCAGATCTCCGCGCGCGCCTCCACCGACACGGACAGCGAATCCATATGCCCGTCGCGCGTGATGCACAGCTGGTAGTTGCCGCTAAGCCGGGCAATGCCGAGAATCAGCTCCTCGACCTGGCTCGGAAACACGTTGACGCCGCGAATGATCAGCATGTCGTCGGAGCGCCCCGTGATCTTCGCCAGCCTGCGCATCGAGCGCGATGTCGGCGCCAGCAGCGCGGTCAGGTCACGCGTGCGGTAGCGGATCATCGGCATGGCTTCCTTGGAGAGCGAGGTAAATACCAGCTCGCCCTGGCTGCCGTCGGGCAGCACTTCGCCGGTGACCGGATCGATGATCTCGGGATAGAAATGGTCCTCCCAGACCACCGGGCCGTCCTTGCTTTCAATGCACTCGGACGCCACGCCCGGGCCCATAATCTCCGAGAGGCCGTAGATGTCGACGGCCTGGATGCCCGCCCGGGTCTCGATTTCGCTGCGCATGCCCTGGGTCCACGGCTCGGCGCCGAAGATACCGATCTTCAGCGATGACTTCGCCGGGTTCATGCCTTGGCGTGCCATCTCGTCGATCAGGTTGAGCATGTAGGACGGCGTGACGAGAATGATCGACGGCTCGAAATCGCGGATGAGCTGTACCTGTTTCTCGGTCTGTCCGCCGGACATGGGCACGACCATGCAGCCGAGCCGCTCGGCGCCGTAATGAATGCCGAGGCCGCCGGTGAACAGGCCGTAGCCAAACGCATTGTGCAGCGTGTCGCCACGCCGGCCGCCCGCCGCACGGATCGAGCGCGCCGTCACGTTGGCCCATGTGTCGATGTCCTTCGCGGTATAGCCCACCACGGTCGGCTTGCCGGTGGTTCCGCTCGATGCGTGCACGCGCACCACCTCATCCTTTGGCACGGCAAACAGCCCGAACGGATAGTTGTCGCGCAGGTCCTGCTTGGTCGTGGTGGGGAATTTCGCCAGGTCGGATAGCTGGCGCAGGTCGTCCGGATGCACCCCGGCGGCGTCGAAAGCCCGGCGGTAGTGCGCCACATTGTCGTAGGCATGGCGCAGCGACCATTTGAGGCGCGCCAGTTGCAGCGCCTGGAGTTCGTCGCGGCTGGCTAGTTCGATGGCTTCGAGCTCACCCGGTTGAGGAATTGGCTGGACCACGGTTGTCTCCTGGGAATGACGCGGCAAAATAGGAATGAACGGTGGCGGGAACGGGGGCGCCACGCGGCAGCCTGCCAACCCGGTCATGCGCGTCAACGGTCTTTGCCGTCGTGCCGCCCAGGTTGGCAACGTGCCTGCTTACTGATTACTGATTACTGATTGGTAGTGCTGGATATGCAGTCGCTCAGGTGCGCTGCGGCACATGCCGCCGGCTTTGCACGACGCGGAAGCGGTTGGCAACAAAGGCCGTGTCGGCAAGGCTCGCGTTGGCCGCGGGATTCGCGCCGGTAGCGTGGAAGTCCGAGAACGCCGCCGACTGGTTCACGAAGACGCCGCCCGTCAGGTTGACCGACAGCGCAACGCCGCCGGATACGGCAGCCTCGTCAGCGGCATCGAGCACCTGTTCGTCCGTGCTGTAGACCGACAGCGTCAGCGCGCCGCGCGTGCGAGCGATGCGCGCGGCGAGTTCCAGCGAATGCCGGGTGGAATCGGTGGCAATCACAAACGCAATCGGGCCGAACCATTCCTGCGTAAACGTATCCTCGTCGCGCCGGGCGTCGAGCTTCAGCAGGACCGGCGTGCTGACGCGGGCTTCCGGGTAGGCCGGATGCACCAGGCGCTGGCTGGCAAGGAGCGGCACGCCCAGCTTGGTCACCTGCTCGATCCGGTCAAGCACGCCCTTGTTCTGGATTGCACCGATCAGCTCCACGGCCTTGGCCGGATCGCTGGTCAGCTTTTGCACGGCATCGGCGATGGACTGGGCCACCTCCTCGAACGGGACCGTGCCTTGCGCCGTCTTGATGCCTTCACGCGGCACGTAGATATTCTGCGGCGCGGTGCACATCTGGCCCGAGTACAGCGCGAGCGAAAACGCGATATTGCGCGACACCGCCTTCAGTTCGTCCGCCGAGTCGATCACGATCTGGTTGACGCCCGCCTTCTCGGTGTACACCTGCGCCTGCAGCGCATGTGTCTCCAGCCAGTCGCCGTTGGCGGTGCTGCCGGTGAAGTCGATCAGCCGGATTTCATCGCGCGTGGCCAGCGACTGCACCAGCGCGCCGTCATTGGGTGCGGTGGCCAGCAAGGTCACGACGTTCGGATCGAAGCCGGCCTCCTCCAGCACCTGCCGCGCGATACGCACGGTAATGGCCAGCGGCAGGATCGCGGCGGGATGCGGCTTGACGATGACGGCATTGCCGGTGGCCAGGTCCGCGAACAGCCCGGGATAGCTGTTCCAGGTGGGAAACGTGCAGCAGCCGATCACCAGCCCGATTCCGCGCGGGACGATGGTGAAGCGCTTTTCCATGGCGAGCGGCGGATTCTTGCCTTGCGGCTTTTCCCAGTACGCCGTCTGCGGAATGTCACGCATGGCATCCCACGCATAAGTGATCGCCTCTAGCGCGCGGTCCTGCGCATGCGGGCCGCCGGCCTGGAATGCCATCATGAACGCCTGCCCGGTGGTATGCATGACGCTGTGCGCGATCTCGAAGCTCGCCTGGTTCAACCGCGCCAGGATCTCCAGGCTCACGCCGACCCAGGCCTTCGGGCCTGCCTTGCGGAATTGCAGCTGCGCCGCTTGCGCCGCCGCGATCAGCGCGTCCGGCTCGGCGTTGGGATAGCCGATGTTCAGCGCGAAGCCGAATGGCGAATGTTCCGCGCCGACGGTGCCGCCGCTGCCGGCTTGCTCGAGCACGAAGGGTTGTCCGAGTTGCGCCTTGAATGCCGCCTCGCCGTCGTCGGCGGCGGTTTCGCCGTAGGTGCGCGGGCTGGGCATCTCATTGAAGGGGCTCCAGTAGCCTCGGGTCCGGATGGCGTCCAGGGCTTGGGCAAGTGTCTTCTCGTGTTTTTCAAACAGGGCGTGATTCATTGCGGGGGCCGTATTTCTTTAAAGGATTGCGGTACTGCACTTGCTGTGCGTCGATTTACCGTTCATTTACCGTTCGTCGTAGCTGACGACAACCCGGTCGGAGACCGGATGGCATTGGCAGGTGAGCACGAAGCCGTCGTCGATCTCGTGCTGCTCCAGCGTGTAGTTCTTTTCCATCTTGACTTCGCCTTCCAGGACCTTGGCCCGGCACGTGCAACACACCCCGCCCTTGCAGGCATAGGGCAACGCAAGGCCCGCTTTCAGGCCGACGTCCAGCACGCTGACGCCCACGTACGGCAGCCGCAGCTTGCGCTTCTTGCCGTCGATGATCAGCTCCAGATCCGCGGCCGGCGTGTCGTCGGTGATCTCGATCGGCGGCACGCCCGCTTGCGGCAGCGGCGTGCCGAAGCGCTCCACGTGCACCTTCGCGGGCGCCACGCCGGCGGCCTTGAGCGCGGCCTCGGCGGCGTCCATCATCGGACCGGGGCCACAGATGAAGGCTTCGTCGATCTCGGCGGCGGGCACGAGCGTGGCCAGGAAGGCCTCGCATTTCGCCTGATCCAGCACGCCGTTGAATAGCTCGACCTCCTGCAGATCATCGGACAGCACGTGATACAGCGAGAACCGGCTCATGAAGCGGTTCTTGAGGTCTTCGAGCTCCTCGGCAAACATGATCGCGTCGACGCTGCGGTTGCCATATACCAGCGTGAAGCGGCTGGTCGGCTCCGTCTCCAGCGTGGTCTTGATGATCGCGAGTACTGGCGTGATGCCCGAGCCGCCCGCGAACGCCACGTAGGACCGCGACAGCTCGGCGTTCAGGTGGGTGAAGAAGCGCCCGTCGGGTGTCATCACCTCGATCTCGTGGCCGGGCTGCAGCGTGTCGAAGGCGAAATTGGAGAACCTGCCGCCGCGTACCCGCTTGATGCCGATGCGCAGCTCGCCATCGCGGTCATAGTCGGTGACGCCCACGCAGATCGAATACGAACGGCGGGTTTCCTCGCCATCAAGATGCGCCTTGAGCGTGACGAATTGCCCTTGCGTGAAACGGTACGCGTCGCGCAGGGCCTCCGGCACCTCGAACGAGACGGTCACCGCGTCGGCGGTCTCGGGCCGTACCTCGCGGATACGCAGCGGATGAAATTGCGGTGTCGCCATGTTGTCGGTCCAGGTCGGTACGGTTTGTCAGTACGGTTTGAAGTAGTCGAACGGCTCGCGGCAATCCATGCAGCGGTACAGTGCCTTGCAGGCCGTCGAGCCGAACTGCGCCAGGCGTTCGGTGTGCACGGAGCCGCATTGCGGGCATGCGGGCCGGTCGTGGGTTGCGTGCGATGCTGTGCGCGGCACGAAGCGGATGGTCTTCTCTTGCGGCGCGTGGCCGCTGCCGCAGTTGCCCATCGGGGGCGCTATGCCGTATTGCCGCAGCTTGTCGCGCGCTTCACTGGTCATCCAGTCGGTGGTCCAGGCCGGGGCGAGCACGGTGACAACGCGATGGGAAAGGATCCCGGCGGCGTTCAGCGCCTGCCCGATGTCCTCGGCAATCTGCGACATGGCAGGGCAGCCCGAATAGGTTGGCGTGATGACGGCTTCGAGCACGCCGTCAGCGCCGCGGCGCACGTCCCGCAGGATGCCCAGTTCGCGAATCGACACCACCGGGATTTCCGGGTCGGGTACGGCTTCGAGCACGGTCCAGGCGCGCTCCAGCGTGGCGTCGGACTCCATCAGCGTGTCAGCAGCGTTCATCTTGATCTACCAGGTGGCGCCGGGATGCTGGCGTGCAAGGCTCTGCATTTCGGAAAGCAGGTAGCCCATGTGCTCCGAGTGCTCGCCGTGCTTGCCGGTGGTGATGTGTTTCGCCTCGGACGGCAACGTGAGCGTGGCCTGCGCCACCGTGGCGGCGACGTCTGCCTGCCAGGCGGGCTGAAGGTCCGCCATCAGGGGACCGATGCCGGCCGCTGCCACCGCGGTTTCCACCGCATCGGTCGCGAAGAATTCACGGGTGTACGGCATCAGGTAATCCAGCGCCGCCTGCGCGCGCCGGTGCGACTCCTCGGTGCCGTCGCCAAAGCGGATCAGCCAGTCGGCGGCGTGGGTCAGGTGATAGCGGGTTTCCTTCAGCGACTTGGCGGCGATGGCCGCCAGATGCGTGTCGGTGGACGATTGCAACGCCGTCCACAGGTGGCCCATCAGCGCGGAATACAGGAAGTTGCGCGTGATCGTGACCGCATAGTCGCGCTCGGCACGTGCCGTGCCGGCGAGCGGCCCGAAGTGGGGCAACTCCACCAAGGTGTAGTTGGCGAACTCGCGCTCGGCGCGGAAGTAGGCGTAGCTGTCTTCGGTTCTCCGTGTGCCGTTCAGTGCTTCGTCAAGGGTAGCCGCGTGCGAATACAGCAGGCGTGCCTGGCCGATCAGGTCCAGGCTGATGTTCGCCAGCGCAATATCTTCCTCGAGCGCAGGGCCTTGGCTGCACCACTCGCTGTTGCGCTGGCCGAGGATAAGCGCGTTATCGGCGAGGCGCAGCACGTACGACAAATGTTGGGGCGTGGTCATGTTCTGGGTCCCGCCTTACATGTGGTCGACTTCGGGGGGGAGCACGAAAAACGTCGGGTGGCGATAGATCTTGTCGCCAGCCGGCTCGAAGAACGACTCCTTGTCCGCCGGGTCCGACGCCGTGATCATGGCCGAGGGCACCACCCAGATGCTCACGCCTTCCTGACGGCGCGTGTAGACGTCGCGGGCCATGCGCAGCGCGCCGCTGGCGTCGGGCGCGTGCAGGCTGCCGCAATGCTTGTGGTCAAGGCCCTGCTTGCTGCGCACGAACACTTCCCAGATTGGCCATTCCTTGTTCATCTTTGTCTCCAGTTCAAGCAGCTTGTTTGCGGTCGCGGGCGGCCTGTCTATCGGCCTGCTTCTGGGCATGCGCCAGCGCGGCTTCGCGCACCCAGGCGCCATCGTTATGCGCCTTCACCCGGGTGGCGAGGCGCTCCTTGTTGCAAGGCCCGTCGCCATTGACCACGCGCCAGAATTCTTCCCAGTCGATTGCGCCGTAGTCGTGCGCGCCGCGCGCCTCGTTCCACTTCAGGTCCGGATCGGGCAGCGTCACGCCAAGGATCTTGGCTTGCTCGACCGTTGCGTCGACAAACTTCTGGCGCAGGTCGTCGTTGGAGATGCGCTTGATGCCCCACTTGAACGACTGGCCGCTATGGATGGAGTCCTTGTCGCTGGGACCAAACATCATCAGCACCGGCCACCACCAGCGGTTCACCGACTCCTGCACCATGTCCTTCTGGGCCTGCGTGCCCTTCATCATCGACAGCAGCGCATCGAAGCCCTGGCGCTGATGGAAGGACTCCTCCTTGCAGATGCGGATCATGGCGCGCGCGTATGGGCCGTAGGTGCAGCGGCACAGCGGGATCTGGTTCATGATCGCCGCACCATCCACCAGCCAGCCGATCACGCCCACGTCCGCCCAGGTGGGCGTGGGGTAGTTGAAGATGCTCGAATACTTGGCCTTGCCGGCGTGCAAGGCATCGACAAGCTGGTCGCGCGACACACCCATCGTTTCGGCCGCGCTGTACAGGTACAGGCCATGGCCGCCCTCGTCCTGCACCTTGGCGAGCAGGATGGCCTTGCGCTTGAGGCTCGGCGCCCGGCTGATCCAGTTGCCCTCGGGCTGCATGCCGATGATCTCGGAGTGCGCGTGCTGCGAGATCTGCCGGATCAAGGTCTTGCGGTAGGCGTCTGGCATCCAGTCCTGCGCCTCGATCTTGCCGTCAGCGTCCATGACCGCGTCGAAATGCGCCTGCTCCGGCAAGACGTCGGCTTGCACCGTTTCGAGCGGCTGCGCGTTGCCTGGGATATCCAGTGATTGGGTGTACATGGCGTTTTCCTGTGGACCGATGCCGCAGTATATTTATAAACCGACCGTCCGGTTGATTTATTATTTAGATCGACAAATAAAAACGATAGTTAAAAATCCTGGCTAGTTAGGAACTTGCTGGCTGAGGGAAAAGGGTGTGGCGAGCGAAGCATATTCACTCCGGGATAGCCTCTCCGTCATGCAGCATCGGGCAGGCCCGCCTCGCTGCCGGGAATCCAGCGCACGGCCGGCTCCCCTTGATGCCGCACCCCGGCAGTAGAATGGAAATTTGCCACCGGGGAAGAAAGTGTGCGTGAAGCGCGAGCTTGCTGCGATTGGCATCGCTGCTGTACTGACAGGCACCCAGGTGGTGTGGGCCGCGACCGACGCGTCAATTACATCCGAATCGTCCGAAAGGCCGCTGCCGGCCGCGGCGCCGCCATCGGCGGGCAAGGCAAACTGCTGGGAAACGCTCTGGTCTCGCCCGAATGCGAAAGTGCAGATGGAGGCAGACGGCACCATGCCGATGTCCATGATGACGGTGCAGGAACTGCTCGAAAGTACGCCGGCGGGATGCCAGGCGATCATCAATATTCACTCGAAGAGCGCGCTGGCAGCGCTGATGGGGCCGCCGGTCATTGCGGATCAGCGCGACCTGGTCAACATCTCGCCGCTCGCTGCGCCATCGGCGGTTCGCGTCGAAATCCACTCAGAGATCAATGCGAGAGCGCGCTATGCCCGGCTCTATGGCACATCGACAAGCGTAGGCGAAGGTGTGGTCAACTATGCGGGTGTGGATCTGCGCGAGGGCACGATACTTGGCGGCGAGACGGTCAACTCCAGCGTGACGCTCAAGATCTATGCGCGCGGAACGGATGAGGAGGTGGGCGAGCTGCGCGCTGCGCACGCCACGATCACCATCAGCTCGCGCCACGTCGGGCGGCGCCGCATGATTGAAACCGCGCTGGGCCGCAAGGATTGCGTACCGATCACTTATGAGAAGCGCTCCTCGCTTGGGCCAACGCAGCTCGTCGATACGCTGATCCTGACGACGCCTTCGGTCATGCAGATCACGGATTGGTATTGCCCAAGCGAGCGCTTCGTGCTCCGTACGGAAGTACGAGAGCAGGGCAAGGTCCAGCGCATCGATACGACGGCAATCATGCCGGTCGGCGAGGTCCCCTGAATTCCGTTCGGGGACCAGGCTGGAGGCGAATCCGGTGCGTCGGAGGCAAAAAAAACCCGCCGGCTTGGCGGGTTTTTCCAGGCGCACGGCATCGACCGCCGCGCGGAGAGACGGCTCAGGCCCCGGCAGCGGCTGCCGGCACCGCCTTCTTGGTTTGCTTCTTATGCGACTTCTTCGCCTTCGAATCCGTCAGGTTGGCACGCGAGCTCTTGTTTGCGCCCTGGGTATACGGGTCAAACTTGTCGCCGGCCTTGGCCCCGTCGGTATAGGGGTCGGCCTTGCCAGCCTTGGCGCCATCGGTGTACGGGTCTGCTTTGCCAGCCTTGGCGCCCTGGGTGTAGGGGTCAACCTTGCCGGTGCCTTGCGCCTGAGCGGCGATGGATGCTGCGCCAAGGCACAGCGCGAAAGCGGTAGCGACAATCTTCTTCATGACATTTCCTTGGAAGGCCACCGTCCGGGCGGCCGTGAACACGCGAACATTGAGCCAACCTGACCGGCCAGCTCTCCACTAAACGTATCGTATTAAGCGTCCGTTGACTTGGCATTCAAACTTCTTTTCCCAAAAAATGGAGCCATTGCCGGGTGGACGTGGAACACTTTTTTGCGGCTTTGGCAGATCGAAGTTTCGGCATCGATGCCCACATGCCGTCTAGCGGTGCCGGAACACCGCCGCCCTTCTCTCCAAAAACGCATTCATCCCTTCCTTCAGATCCTCCGTGGCAAACAGCGCATGCAACTGCCGCCGCTCGAACAGCATGCCTTCGGACAGCGATGATTCGCACGCGCGGTTGATCGCCTCCTTGACCGCCATCATCGACGGCAGCGAGAAACCGGCAATTGTCTGCGCCACCGCCATCGCTTCATCCATCAACCGCCCGGCGGCCACCACCCGCGATACCAGCCCGCTGCGCTCCGCTTCATCCGCATCCATGTTGCGCGCCGTCATGCACATGTCCATGGCTTTCGCCTTGGAGATGGCGCGCGGCAGGCGCTGCGTGCCGCCCGCGCCGGGAATGACCGCAAGCTTCAGTTCCGGCAGGCCGAACACCGCGTTGTCCGCCGCGATGAGAATGTCGCAGGCCATGGCCAGCTCGCAGCCGCCGCCAAGCGCGTAGCCCGCGACCGCGGCGATCACTGGCTTGCGCACATTGCGCAGCGTCTCCCAGTTGCGCGTGATGTAGTTGGACTTGAACACGTCCATATAGTCCCAGCCGCGCATGGCCGCGATGTCCGCGCCGGCGGCGAAGGCCTTGTCGTTGCCGGTGATCACGATGGCGCCAACGCCGTCGTCCTGATCACACGCCAGCAACGCCAGGCCGAGCGCATCCATCAGCGCATCGCTGAGCGCGTTCATCTGCCGGGGACGATTGAGGCGGATCACGGCGACGCGGCCGCCCATCTCCAGCAGGACCAGGTTCTTGTCGCTCGCAGGCGTGGCTTCATGCGCGGTCACTGGATGCGCCCTCCCCTTGCCCGCTCTGGCGAAGTTGCTCCCGCAGCCTGAATTTCTGAATCTTGCCCGCTGGCGTCGAGGGCAGCGCACCCTGCACGACCAGCCGCTCGGGGATGTACTGCGCGGCCATCTTCTGCGCCTTGAGGAAGTCCACCATCGCCGCCATGTCGAATGGCTGGCCGCCGTGGGTCACGATGAAGGCGCAGGCGCGCTCGCCGAGGCGCTCGTCGGGATAGGCGACGATGGCCACCTGCGCGACGGCCGGATGGCGGTACAGCAGGGTTTCGATTTCGACCACCGGGATGTTCTCGCCGCCGCGGATGATGACGTCCTTGCTGCGGCCGTCGATGCGGATGTAGCCGCGCGCGTCGATGCGGGCCAGGTCGCCGGTATCGAACCAGCCGTCCGCGTCGGTGTCGTTCAGGTGCGCACGGCGCAGGTAGCCGCCGAAATTGGAGCAGGAGCGCACCAGCAGGCGGCCGCTGGCGCCCACCGGCAACGCCGCGCCCGCTACGTCGACCACGCGCACTTCCACTCCGGGCAACGGGCATCCGTCGGTGCTGGAGGCGCGCTCATCGTCATCCTCGAGCCGCGTGGTGGTCACCGCGCCCATTTCCGACATGCCCCAGGCGGAGATCACCTTGGCACCCAGCGCGCCGCGCGCCAGCTCCACCAGTGCGCCGGGGATCGGTGCGCCGGCGCACAGGAAGGCGCGCAGCGTGGGCACGGCGCCGCCAGTCTCGGTGACCGTGCGGGCCAGGTCGGTGAGGAACGGCGTGGAGGCCATGGTGAAGGTAACGCCCTCCTGCCGGATCAACGCTACGGCCTGGCGCGGCTCCCAGATGTCCTGCAACACCACGCTCGCGCCCAGCATGATCGGCATCATCAGGCCATACATGAAGCCGGTCTGGTGCGCCATGGGCGAGGCCATCAGGATTACGTCGTCCGCACCCAGGCGCAGGCGTTCGGCGTACGTGACGATGTTGGCCATAAGCGTGTTGGACGAATGCAGCACGCCCTTCGGCTCGCCGGTGGTGCCGGAGGTGTAGATGAGCTGGGTGATGTCGTCCGGGCCGGGGCGATGGCCAGCCGCCAGGTCCGGCGCGCCGGCGCCGGCCAGCAAGGTCTCGAACGAATTGGGCCCGGCGCCGCCGATCACGGCCACGTGCCGCAGGTCAGGCAGCGCCTGGCGCAGGCCATCGAACATGGATTCGTAGTCAAACCCGCGAAAGCGCTTTGGGATCACCACAACCTTGCTGCACGCGTGCCGGAGCATGAACGACAACTCGCGCTCGCGCAGGATCGGCATCAGCGGATTGAGCACCGCGCCAAGGCGCGCGCAGGCAAGATAGAGCGCGGTGAACTGCCACCAGTTGGGCAACTGGCAGGACACGACATCGTTGGCGCCAACGCCCAGCCTGGCGAGGCCCGCCGCGATGCGCCCGGCCTGCCCGGCCAGTTCCCGGTACGTCAGGTGCGTGGTCTCGCCGCTTTCCACCTGCAATGCACTTAGCGCGACCTTGTCGGGGCAAGCGGCCACGCAGTCGTCCAGCGCATCGTTGATGGTGCGCTCTGGCCAGAGGCCTTGCGCGACGCTGGACGCGCGGCGCGGGGGCAACAGGATGGCGTCGAATTCCATGGCATGTCTCCTCGTTGTTATCGTTTTGGTCAGGCTTGCTCGCTGGCGAGATCAGGCTGGTACCGCTTCCCGGCCCGCGCGGGTACGGGCGATGATGGTCTTCATGATCTGGGCCGTGCCGTCGCCGATCTGGAAGCCGAGCACATCACGCAGGCGCTGCTCCATCGGGCCGCGGTCGTAGCCGCCGTGGCCAAACGACAGCAGGCACTGGTGCACCACGTCGTAGGCCAGCTTGGGCGCCCACCATTTGCACATCGCGGCTTCGGCCGTGTGCGGCAGGTTGCGGTCTTTCAGCCAGAGCGTCTGCAAGCACAGCAGGCGCGCGGCAGTGACCTGCGTCTCGAAATCCGCCAACGGATGGGACACGCCCTGGAAGGCGGCCAGCGGCTTGCCGAAAGCCTGGCGCTCGGCCACGTATTCCCAGGTTTCTTCCAGGCTCGCCCTGGCCACCGCCAGTACCTGCAGGCCGATCAGCGCGCGGGAGAAATCGAAGCCCTGCATCACCTGCACGAAGCCCTCGCCTTCCTTGCCAAGCAGATGGCTGACGGGCACGCGCACGTTCTCGAAGAAGATCGAGCCGCGCCCGATGGCGCGCTGACCGTGGCAGTCGAAGCGGTTGGTGGTGATGCCGGGCAGGTCCATCGGCACCAGCAGCGCCGAGACGCCGCGCGCGCCCGCCTCGACGGAGCCGCTGCGCGCGAACACCACCGCGGCGTCGGCCTGGTCGGCGGCGGAGATGGAAGTCTTCTCGCCGTTGAGCACGTAGTGGTCGCCGTCGCGCTCCATGCGCAGGCGCAGGTTGGCCGCGTCCGAGCCGCCGCGCGGCTCGGTCAGCGCGATGGCGAACAGGGCTTCGCCTTGCGTCAGGCGCTGCAGCCACGGCCGCGCGATCTCCGGGGCGGCGTGATGCGCCAGGATCTGCCCGTTCAGCGAGGCCAGCAGGTTGATGTAGGAAAGGCTCAGGTCCGCGCGCGCCACTTCTTCGTGGATCACGCCGGCCGCCAGGCAGCCCAGGCCCTGGCCGCCGTATTGCTCGGGCAGCTCGGGGGCGATAAAGCCCATCTGGCCCATTTCGCGCATCAGCGCGCGGTCAAGCTCGCGGGTGCGGTCGCGCTCCAGGAAGCCGGGCGCGATACGTTCGGTGGCGAAGCGGCGGGCATGGTCGCCGAGCGCGGCCAGGTCTTCGTCGAGATAGGGGTTCATGGTGTCTCCAGGAGGTCTTGCCGCATGGCGCGCCGATGCGATGCACCGTGCGGCCGCGTTGCTTGTGAGCGCAACGTCGGCTATGGCGGCTATGGCGGCTTACTTGGCGTGCTTGCGGAAATCGGGCTTGCGCTTTTCCTGGAAGGCGGTGACGCCCTCGCGCGATTCCTCGGTGTCGTAATAGAGCTTGAGCGCGTACATGCCCATGCCGGCGATGCCGCTCTGGTGGGCCGTGTCCATGTTGAACGAGCGCTTGGCGATGGCCAGCGCGGTGGGGCTCTTCTCCATGATCTCGTCGCACCACTTCTGCACTTCGGCGTCGAGCTGTTCATGGGGGACGACAGCGTTGACCAGGCCCATGGCGAGGGCTTCGGCAGCCGGATAGCGGCGGCACATATACCAGATCTCGCGCGCTTTTTTCTCGCCCACCACGCGGGCCAGGAAGGCCGTGCCATAGCCGGGATCGACCGAGCCGACCTTGGGGCCGACCTGCCCGAACACGGCCTTCTCGGACGCGATGGTGAAGTCGCAGATCGTGCAGATGACATTGCCGCCGCCAATGGCGTAGCCCTGCACGCGGGCGATGACAGGCTTGGGCACATCGCGGATGGCGTTGTGCAGCTCTTCCATCGGCAGTCCGATGGTGCCGCGGCCGTCGTACTGGCCTTCATGCGCGGACTGGTCGCCGCCGGTGCAGAAGGCTTTTTCGCCGGCGCCGGCGAGCACAATGGCGCCGATCTCTCGGTCATAGCCGGCGCGGTTGATGGCGTGGATCAGTTCGTCGCAGGTGCGCCCGCGGAAGGCGTTCATCTTCTCCGGGCGGTTGATGGTGATCCAGGCCGCGCCGTTGCGCACGTCGTAGAGAATGTCTTCGTAGTTCATGGTCGTTGTCTTCGTTGTCTTCGTTGTCTTGGAAGCCGCTGCAACCGCTGCAGCCGGGTTCAGCCGTTCATGGTCAGGCCGCCCGACACGCTCAGCACCTGGCCGGTGACGAAGGCCGCGTCGTCGCTGGCAAAGAACACGATGGCGCCGGGCAGGTCCTCCGGCTGGCCGATGCGGCCGAGCGGGATCGAGCGGGTGAAGGCCTCGATCAGCTTTTCCGGGTTGCCAGCGCCTTGCTTGTAATCCTCGAACAGCGCGGTATCGGTCGGGCCGGGGCACACCACGTTGACGGTGATGCCGTGGCGGGCGTGCTCACGCGCGATGGTCTTGGAGAACGACACCAGGCCACCCTTGCACGCGGCGTAGACCGCCTCGCCGGAGGAACCCACCCGCGCCGCATCGGAGGCGATGTTGACGATGCGCCCGCGCCTGCGCTCCACCATGCCGGGCAGCACCGCGTGGTGCATGTGCAGCGCGCCGGTGAGGTTGATGGCGATCAGGCGGTCCCATTGCGCCGGCTCGGTCTTGGTAAAGGGCTTGAACACGTCCCAGCCGGCGTTGTTGACCAGCACGTCGATGGGGCCAAGCTGGCTGGTGGTGGCCGCCACGGCGGCATCCACGCTGGCGCGGTCCGTGATGTCGCACTGGAATGCTTCGGCGCGGCCACCGTTATCGCGGATGCGGGCTGCGACCTGCTGCGCTGCCGCCAGGTTCAGGTCGAGCACGGCCACGGCGGCGCCCTCCCGCGCAAAGCGCCGGCAGGTTGCCCCGCCGATGCCACCGCCACCACCGGTCACGATGACCGTCTTGCCTTCGAGTCTTTGCACAGTGTTCTCCTTCGTGGTCCAGGGTGCTATCGTGCGGCTGATAGGTCGCGCGCCAGCGTTTAAATACGTAAATATATTGACGTATACTAGGCGGACAACTGGACCAATGCAAGTACGGCTACTCTGGAATTTATGATGGTTAACCCCGATTTTGATGATGATCTTGCCCCGGCCGCGCGCATGGAAATGGCAAACAGGTTGTTCTTTCGCCTGTACCAATGCGCAAATATGTTGCATAAAACGGGGTCAAGGGCGGTCGAGGCCGAAGGCCTGACGACGCAGCAGTGGGCCGTGCTGGGCGCGCTGTCGCGGCCACAGGCGGCCGATGGCATGAGCGTGGGCGACCTGGCGCGCTACCTGATGGTGAGCCGGCAGAACCTGTCGGGGCTGATCAGCCGCATGGAGCGCGACGGCCACCTGAGCATGGCGCCCGACGGACGCGACCGGCGCTCGCGGCTGGTCACCATGACGCAGACCGGGCGTCATGTGTGGTTGCGCCTGGCGCAGCCCAAGATCCGGGATTACTACGAGCGGGCGCTGACCGATTTTTCAACCGGCGACATCACCCACACGCTGCACTACCTGCTCAAGCTGCTGGAAAACATGAAGGGGCTGGATGCCGAAGGCGCCGCGCCGGAGGATGGGCGGGAGTGAGGCGTCGTACATGAAGGGGGGGAATGACGCAAACCGGCGGCCATCACCGGCTTGCGTTATTACGCTGTCGCCTTATTCAGCCTTGATGCCGCGCGTGCGGATCAGTTCGGCCCAGCCCGCGGTTTCCACGCGGATACGCGTGGCGAGCGCATCCGGCGTACCGGCAACCGGCTCCATGCCCTGCCGCGCCAGCTCTTCACGCACGGCCTTGCTGCCGAACACCTCGCGCACGTCGGCATGGAGCGCCTCCACCACAGGCGCCGGCGTGGCGCGCGGCACCAGCAGCGCGTACCACGAGCTGACCTCGATGCCGTGCACGCCCTGCTCGGCCAGCGACGGAATCGCGGGCGCCGCGGGCGAGCGCGTGGCCTGGGTCACGGCCAGCGCGCGCAACGCGCCGGAGCGGATAAACGGCGCCAGCGTGGGCAGCGTGCCGAACAGGATCGGCACCTGCCCGCCCACCACATCGTTGAGCGCCTGCGTGGTGCCCTTATAGGGCACGTGCAGTAGCGCGATGCCGGTCTGCTGGCGGAACAGCTCGCCAGCGAGGTGCAGACCGCTGCCCACGCCTGGGCTGGCATAGCCAAGCGGCGGCTTGGCGCGCTGGGCCAGCGCCACCAGTTCCTGCACGGAGCTAGCGCGCACGGAAGGGTGCACCGCCAGCACATTGGGCGAGCTTGCCAGTAGCGAAACCGGAAGGAAGTCTCGCTCGACGTTGTAGGACAGCGCCGGGAACAGCGTTGGGTTGATGGTCAGGTTGCCGGCGGGCGCCACCAGCAAGGTGCAGCCATCGCCCGCCGCGCGGCGCACCACATCGATGCCGATATTGCCATTGGCCCCAGGCTTGTTGTCCACCACCACGGTTATGCCGCGGCGCTGGTGCAAACCCTGCGCGAGCGTGCGCGCGAGCAGGTCGGCCGGGCCAGCCGCCGGGAACGGCACGACAATGCGCAGCGCGCTGCAGGCAGGGGCGGGTTGCGCGGCGCGCGCCGCTGGTGCAGCGCCAATCCACAGGCAGGAGATCGCGAGGCAGGCAGCGGCGGGCCAGCGCAGTGCACGCCTGAGGTTGGTTTCGGACTTCGGATGTCGCACTGGGGACCTGCTAAGGGTTGGCGTAATGAGAGTGACTCCCTGGCTTTTGTTTTATATATAAAACCATGAATCGCTATTGAGACAAATGAAAATATAGCCCGCCCTTTCCCGGAACGGGTCTAGGGTAATCCCTTGGTTTTTGGGGAAGCAGGTTTCGCGCCTAAACTAAAGACGGCACCCCGCCAGGCGCACGCCGTCCATGCCACTTTCGCGGCACGCGAACACCGCCACAGGGGGGGGCAAAAGGGGGATGCCGTGCAAGGCTTCCAACTCACGCTGTTCACCATCGAAAACCGCCGCCACCACGGCAAGCAGCTATCCCACTGGCTGCTGCAAATCTTGCGCGAACTGCAGATCCGCGGCGCCACGCATATGGTGGCGGCCGAAGGCATCGGCCATGACCGCCGCTTTCACACCTGGCATTTCCTGGAGCTGGCCGACCGGCCGGAGGAGATCACCGTGATTGCCACGGAGGAGGAAGTGCAGCGGCTGTTCGACCGCCTCGCCCTGGAAGACGTCCAGGTGTTCTACGCCAAGACGCCGGTGGAGTTCGGCTTCCTGGGAAAAAGCAGCGCGCCAGGGGCGCAGAGCCCCTGACCTGGCTGGGCCACGCGGCCTCACTCGGCCAGCGTGCGCCAGTCAATCCATGCTGGCCGCCACGCTAGCGCCGGTGCTGCCGCGCAAGGTGGCCTCCGGCAGACGCGCCACCAGGAAGGGCGCCACCAGCGACACGGCGGCGCTGAGCAGGAACAGCGTACGGAACGCGGCTTCGGCCACCGCCCGCACCGCGCCGGCATCGGCCGAAGTGCCCGCATCGCCCCCCACCATGGCGCGATGGAACATGCTCATCAGGATGTCCTCGCCGCCGGCCAGGTCCGCGATACCCATGCCGCCATGGCGCAACAGTGCGATCAGCACGGTGGTCAGCACCGCCACGCCAACCGCGCCGCCAAGCATGCGCGAGAAGGCGGTCAGCGCCGTGGCCACGCCCACCTGGTGCGCAGGCACCGCGTTCTGGGTAGCAACCAGGCCGCTTGGCAACTGCAGCCCGATGGCCAGGCCGAGCATCACCATCACCAGCGCGGTCAGCAAGACCGCATGCGGATCAACGAACGCCAGCGCGACGATCGCCAGCGGCGCGACCAGCGAGCCCGCCAGCTGCAGCGGCTTGTAGCGGCCGCTCCACGTCATCAGCCGCCCGGAGATGAACGCGCCAAACGGGATGGACAGCGTCAGCGGCACCAGCCGCAGCGCAGCGCTATCGGCCTGCACGCCGCCCACTACCTGGAAGCGCAGCGGCAGCAGCACGGACATGGCGATCAACTGGAAAAAGCACAGGAACAGCGTGACGCAGCAAATCGTGACCGTCGGCACGCGCAGCATGTCCAGCGGGATCATCGGATCCGCCACCCGGCGCTCTTGCCACACGAACAGCACCATGGCGACCATCCCGGCCACCAGCAGGCCAAGCGTCTGCGGCGTGGCGGCAGACTGCCCCTGCCCGAGCCGGGTCAGGAACACCAGCACGCCGGTCAGGCCGCCACCGAACAGCAGCGCGCCGACGTAGTCGATGCGATGGCGGCGCCTGCCCGCCGGCAGGTGCTTGAGCGCACGGCGGACCACCAGCAGCGCGATCAGCGCCAGCGGCAGATTGATCCAGAAAATCCAGCGCCACGACAGGTAGTGCGCCAGGTAGCCGCCGATCACCGGGCCGGCCATGCTGGCCACGGCCCATACGCCGCTCACATAGCCCTGGTAGCGGCCACGGTCGCGCAGCGGCACCACATCGGCAATGGTGGCCTGCGACACCGAGATCAGGCCACCGCCGCCCAGCCCTTGCAGGACGCGCGCGATGATCAGTTGCGGCATGGTCTGCGCCAGCGCGCACGCGATCGAAGCCAGGAAGAACAACACGATGGCAAACGACAGGACCGAGCGCCGCCCGAGCAGATCCGAGAGCTTGCCGTAGATCGGCGTCACCACCGTGGAGGCCACCAGGTAGGCCGAGACCACCCAGGCCATCTCCTCGAAGCCGTTAAGCTGCAGCGCGATCTCCGGCAACACCACGGCCACGATCGATTGCTCCAGCGCCCCCAGCAGGATGGCCAGCATCAGCCCGAAAATGATCTGCATCACCGGCACCGGCGGAACCGGCGGGGGGACGAATGCCGTGTTGCGAGGGTTACCGCCGTCGTCCGCGGCCTCGGAGGAGGCGGAAGTGGCTGAGGCGATCGCGGTCGCGGGTGACCGGGCGGAAGAAGGCGGAGCTGAAGCCGCCGGGAAGGACGGCATGGAGACGGCGGTCATGGGCGCAGGGGAGAGAACGCTTGCGGCGAGGGACATTGAGTGCGGCGCCACCGCGAACGGGCGGCATCGCTCCTGTCTGTTTTTGTATACAAGGGCGCTATTGTAGGCCTAAGCCTTGCGCCTTGCAGCCGCCCCGCCGCCTTGCCGGGCTCCTGACCTGAACGCCGCCAAGGCGACATTCAAGGCGACGTTGCCTGTCTCAGAACGATTCCCAGTCCCCTGCAGCCACAGCCGGGCTGCCGGCAGCCGGGGTGCGCGCGGCGCGGCGCGGCGCCGGTGTGGCCACGGCAGCAGCCTTGGCCTGACGGGCGGCGGGCAGCGCCTTGGAAGACAGCACTGGTTCGCGGCCCTGGCGCACCACCGGCGCGCGGGCCTTGCTAGGCAACACGGGCTCGCGGGGGGTGCGGACCGCGCCGGCACGTGGCGCTACGGCGGCTGGCCGGGCCGCCGGCTTGGCGGCGGTTGCTGGTGCTACTCGTGCTGCCGGTGCTGCCGGCGCTGCTTGAACCACCTGCACTGCCTGGGCAGCACGAGCGGCCGGAGCCACGGGCTTGGCCGGGGTCGGGCGAGCCGCCCCCGGGCGGGCCGGCGGGTGGCTCTTGCCACCTGCGGCCGTGTGCGCCGCAGGGCGCCGCCCCGCGGCTGCCGGCGCCACGCGCGCTGCGGCTACCGCCCGCGCAGGCGCAGCCGGTGCCGGCGCCCGTGCAACATGCGTTTGCGCCGGTGTCACCTGGAACCTGGATACATCATCGACCAGCCCGGCTGCCTGCTGCTGCAGGCTCTCGGCGGCGGCGGCGGCTTGCTCCACCAGCGCGGCGTTCTGCTGCGTCACGCTTTCCATCTGATTGATGGCACGGTTGACCTGCTCGATGCCGGAGGACTGCTCCTCGCTGGCCGCGGCGATCTCGCCCATGATGTCGGTCACGCGCTTCACCGCCCCGACGATATCGTCCATGGTGCGGCCGGCGTCCTCGACCTGCTTGGCGCCATGGGCCACCTGCCCCACCGAGCCATTGATCAGCTGGCCGATCTCCTTGGCCGCCGACGACGACCGCTGGGCCAGGCTGCGCACCTCTGCGGCCACCACGCCAAAGCCACGTCCTTGCTCACCGGCGCGGGCGGCTTCCACCGCCGCGTTGAGCGCCAGGATATTGGTCTGGAAGGCAATCCCTTCGATCACGCCGACGATTTCGGCGACCTTGGCCGACGATTGCGAAATATGCTGCATGGTCTCGACCACGCCGCGCACTGCGTGCCCGCCCGCCGTCGCCACGCCGGAAGCGCTGACCGCCAGTTCGTTGGCATGGCGTGCATTGGCCGCGTTCTGCTTGACCGTCGAGGTGAGCTGCTCCATGGATGCCGCAGTCTGCTCCAGGGATGCCGCCTGCTCCTCCGTGCGCTGGGACAGGTCGGTATTGCCCCTGGCGATTTCCCGGGTCGCGCCATCGATCGACCGCGTCGCGCCCTGGATGCCGTGCACCAGTGTCGCCAACTGCCCGAAAGCGCGCTCCAGCGCCCCCAGCATGCGGCCCATCTCGTCATCGCTGCTGGCTTGGATGACATAAGTCAGGTTGCCATGTGCGAGCGCTTGTGCCGCATCCAGCGCTTGCCGCGCCGGGCGCGTGATCGAGCGCGTGATGCCGATGCCGAGGACGGCGGCCAGCGCGACCGCGGCGGCAGCCAGGCCCAGCAGCAGGTTGCGCGCCATCTCATAGCGGGCATTGGCCTCCTGCACGGCAGCGGCGGCCACTTTGCGCCCCCCGTCGGACAATTCGCTCAGCTTGTCGAAGTAAGGTGCCTGCGCCGCCGGCAGGGTCGCGACCAGCGCGCTGCGAGCGCTGTCGAACTCGCCGCCCTGCAACTGGCGCAACACCGTGTCGAGCTGGGTGTCGTAAGCATTGCGTGCCTCGATCAGGGCACGATAGGTTTCCTGGATCTCAGGCCTGGCGGACCTGGAAAGCCACTTCCCAAGTTCATCCAGCGTGCCACGCATGTCCTGGCGCAGCGCGCCGATGCGCTCGGCGTTGCGCCGCACGGCAACCGGATCCTCATTCAGGGTGGCATCGCGCACCAGGATGCCGGTGCGCAGCGCATCTTGCTTGACACGCTCGATCTCCAGCACCTTGAACAGGCGCCCTTCCACTGTCAGGCGCATCGATTCGTTCATGGTGCGCAGGGACATCATGCCCAGCACGGCCACGGCAACCAGCAGCAGCGCCACGAGCGAAAACGCTACCGTCAGGCGCACCCCAATGCCAAAGTTTCGCAACCAACGCATCTTCCCGGCTCCTTTAACTCTTATCGCGCGCGCTTCATCCTCGCCCCGGACAGATTTCCGGAGCGACGCCGCATCGCGGGCTTAACGGCAGGGACGGGAGCAAGCTTGAGGGCTAAACAGCGACTTCCACAAAGAAGCGGAAAAATGCGGAATTGAAAGGGAATATAAGGGGGAAAAGCCCGGCAATTCGAACGATTGGCCGGCTGCAACCTGTCGTCTAATGTCACCCATGCACTTCGAAGTGCCGCCACCGGCGCTTGTCGCCGAGGGCGCACAACAAGCAAAGTGGGCGCACAAAAAAAGAAGCCCACGCGCGGGGTGCTCGTAGGCTTTCCAGGACTGCTTTAGAGCCGAAAGGCCCTGAAGCGAATATAAACCTGCTTACATGAGGTGTAAATCCAATTTCTATCAGGGATAACTCTGATAGAAAAAGTGTCGAAAATGTCACTCAAGTGGCGAATACGCGGCATGGGATACATCGCAGCAGCAGGCCAGGGCCACCTTGTTGCCCGCAAACCCGTGCCAGATAGGGAATGCGGGCGCAGGTGGCGTTGGGACTTGCCACGCAAGCGCCTATCAATGCATAGATTTGCAGCGTGATGCAATAGTTTTATTAGAGGAAAATCTCTACACGAGACGCGCCCCCCAACCGTCAAGATTTGTAAGAAATTTTGTTACCCTCGCCCCTGAAGTATTCCCCTTCTCTTCTGGCGGCGTCGCCCGCCACAGCTTGCGGAGCAGCATCGGACCCACCGCCTGGACACAACCCAGGTCCGGTCCCGGCCCATGCCGCCTCGCCGTCCCGCGCCAGCACCGAGAGCGGATGTTTCATCCCCCGCCCAGCCCAGGCCGCGCCACAGCCGGCGCCCAGCCGTGCTGTCACACCGCATTGCCCAGGCCCAGTTATTGGACCGTTGCCAGCCGCCAGAACCCGAGCGGGCTCTTCCGGAGAAGTTGTGAACAAGAAGGTAACCAGGATCGATCGCCCGAGCCGGAAACTGCAGCACCTGCAGCTCTCCACCCACAGCGCAAGTCGCAATCCTGTCGTCGTGCATTTATCGAACGGCATTCGACTGCACGGCGTGATCATGGCGGCGGACAACTATATGGTGCTGCTGGCAGAGTCTGCGCAGGACCCGCTTCCGCAGATCGTCTACAAGCATTCCATCGCCGTGATCACGCCGGCTCACGCCCCCGAGGCCATGGCCTGCGTGCCCGGGGCGGAGACCTCGCCGGATTTTGTCAGCTTATATACACCGCGTACCCGCAAGCGCCGCTAGGCGTTGCCGGCGTCACGCCGCAGGCCCGGCGGGGCTCGTTTCGCGCCGAATCCGCCACTCAGTTTCAATCCATCGCAAAGATCACTCTAAATCTTTTCCGGCACCAACCGATAACCCAAACAACGGTGGCACTTCTCGCCCAGCATTGCCTGGCAGCCAACGTTGCGGCAGCAGCCGGATTGCACAATCTACTGTAAAGAATAGGAGTCGTACCATGTCGATGACCATCAATACCAACACGTTGTCCCTGATGACGCAGAACAACCTGAACGCTTCGCAATCGTCGCTGAACAGCGCGATCCAGCGTCTGTCGTCGGGCCTGCGTATCAACAGCGCCAAGGACGACGCCGCCGGCCAGGCGATCGCCAACCGCTTCACCGCCAACATCAACGGCCTGACGCAAGCACAGCGCAACTCCAACGACGGCATCTCGCTGGCGCAAACGACTGAAGGCGCGCTGAACGAAGTCAACAACAACCTGCAAGCTATCCGTACCCTGTCCGTCCAAGCCGCAACGGGCAGCAACTCGGCAAGCGACCTGCAATCGATCCAGGACGAAATCACGCAACGTCTGGCTGAAATCGACCGCACTTCGCAACAAACCGACTTCAACGGCGTCAAGGTCCTGTCGTCCACCGCCACCCCGCTGAGCGTGCAAGTCGGCGCCCAAGACGGCCAGACCATCTCGATCGGCCTGCAAGAAATCAGCTCGAAGACCCTGGGCATGACCGGCTTCACGGTGGCCAAGAACGCACTGAGCACCAGCGGCGCCATCACCACGGTTGCAGCCGCCACCGGCTCCGCACCGGTTTCGGTCAACCTGACCTCGGCTGCCAACGCCCTGTCCGCCGTCGTCGGCTCGACCGTCAGCACCAGCTCCCTGACCCTGAACAACGTGCTGGACACCGCCGGCAACGCCACCAGCAACTACGTGGTCAAGTACGGCAACGACAACTACGCTGCCTCGGTCGACGCCGCCACCGGCAACGTCACCCTGAACAAGGTGCAAGTGAAGATCGGCGATGCCGCCAACGGCAACACCGGCAACACCGTGGCTGGCCAGCTGGTCAAGGTCGGCGCCAACACCAGCGGCGCTGCAGTCGCTTTCATCACCCAAGGCGGCAACAACTACGCGCTGTCCGCCGGTACGCAGGCTGGCGCCCAGGCCAACGGCGGCTCGACCACCACGTCGGTCACGGATGCCACCCAAATCGAGCTGAGCACCGCCGGCACCACCACCGCAACGGCCCAGTTCACTGGCTCGGGCAGCACCAACCCGCTGGCCCTGATCGACAAGGCGCTGGCCACGGTCGACAAGCTGCGCAGCTCGCTGGGCGCAGTGCAGAACCGCTTCAACTCGGCCATCACCAACCTGGGCTCGGCTGTGACCAACCTGTCGGCTTCGCGCTCGCGCATCCAGGACGCTGACTACGCGACCGAAGTGTCGAACATGTCGCGCGCCCAGATCCTGCAACAAGCAGGTACGTCTGTGCTGGCCCAGGCCAACCAGTCGAACCAAGGCGTGCTGTCGCTGCTGCGTTAATTCTCGCAACAGACGGCGGTCTCCTAGCAGGACGGGCTCTACCCGGGCCCGTCCTGCCGGGAATGTTTTCAGAGCGGTCTCCGCTCTGAAAGCGTTTCCACCGAAGCCTTTTGTGCACAGACCCAACGCTGCGAGAACAGATCATGATCAGTTCGACCGAACCGCTACTGCCAATGCCGGCCACGCTCACCGCCGGGCCGGCATCGTCCGTTGGTGCCGCCGGAGCGGCGAGAAGCCAGGCGGATCCGGGTTCGGGGCCAGCGGAATCGAAGCCGGCCGACAGCGCCCATGCGGCCGGCAGCACCGGGCTGGACAGTGCGCTGAAGAGCCTCAACGAGGCACTGGAGGCCACCCCGCTCGAGGTCCGCGTCAGCATCGACAAAGCCACGCACAGAATGGTCACGAGTGTCGTGGACAAGGTCTCCGGCGAGACGATTCGCCAGTTCCCCACAAAAGAAGTCCTGCGCATTGTCCGCGCCATTGATAAGCTGCAGGGCCTGCTGATTCACCAAACCGCCTGATCGGGCGCCTCTCCCCGCACACATAAACCACAGGTACGCATCATGAGTTCAACGAGTGCAACGAGTTCGACAAGCGGTTCAGCGATTTCGTCGCTTGGTGTTGGTTCCGGCCTGGATCTGAGCACTTTGCTGACCAATCTGAAATCGGCGGAACAGCTCAAGCTCACCCCGATCACCGATCAGCAGAGCGCGGTCAACACCCAGCTTTCAGCTTATGGCGTGCTGCAGGGGGCGCTGGCCTCGTTCCAGTCCGCCGCCACCGCCCTGGGCACGGCCAGCCTGTACAACAGCACCACCACCTCGTCGAGCAACACCAGCGTGCTGAGCACCTCGGCCGACAATACCGCGGTGGCGGGCAGCTATGCCGTCAACGTCTCGCAGCTGGCACAGTCGCAGACGCTGGTCTCGAACGGCATCACCGACAGCACCGGCCAGCAGCTGGGCAGCGCCACCATCCAGATCCAGTTCGGCACCACCACCACCAGCGGCGGCACGACCACCTTCACACCCGGCAGCGCCGCGGCAGCGTCGATCAACATCAACGGCACCAACAATACGCTGAGCGGCATCCGCGACGCCATCAATGCCGCCAATGCCGGCGTTACCGCCAGTATCGTCAACGACGGCAGCAGCACGCCCTATCACCTGGTGCTGACCTCGAACACCACCGGCGCTGCTTCGAGCATGAGTGTTTCGGTCAGCAGCAACGGCAGCGGCGACCCCACCACCATCAGCAACCTGCTGACGTACAACCCGGGCGGCACGACGGCGATGACGCAGAACATCGCGGCACAGGACGCCAAGCTCAGCATCAACGGCCTGGCGATCACCAGTGCCAGCAATTCGGTCCAGGGCGCGGCCCAGGGCGTGACCCTTAACCTGGCCACCACCGGCACCAGCACGGTGAACGTGGCCAGCAACACCAGTGCCATGGCTACCGGTGTGCAGAGCTTCGTCACCGCGTACAACACCCTGCAGTCCACGGCGGCCCAGCTCTCCGCCTACGACCCGAGCACCAAGACCGCCGGCGCGCTGCTGGGCGACTCCACGCTGCGCGTGATCGAGAACCAGCTGCGCAACGTGATCAATACCCCGCAGACGGCCACCGGCACCACCGGCCTGACCAACCTGACGCAGATCGGCATCAGCTTCAACGCCGACGGCAGCATGTCGCTGGATTCGAGCAAGCTCAATACCGCACTCACCACCAACCGCACGGGCGTCGCGCAGTTGTTCAGCGGCACCGACGGCAAGTCGGGCTACGGCAACCAGCTGTCGAGCGCGGCGGCGGGCTTTGTCTCGCCCACGGGCGCACTGACTACCGCCACCAACGGTGTCAACGCCACGCTCAAGTCGCTCGCGACCCAGTACACCGATGTGTCGGCCCAGATCGATGCCGCGGTGGCGCAATACCAGACCGAGTTCCAGAACCTGGACACGCTGATGGCACAGCTGAACTCGACCAAGACTTACCTGACGCAGCAGTTCAGCTCTTCGAGCAGCACTTCGGGCTGAGCCCGGCCAGGTTTCTCGCACACGTCATAACAAACTCAGGGAGCGCCGCCATGTACGCACGCACCGCCGCCAACGCCTACACCAATGTCGGCCACGAGACCGGGGCCATGAGTGCCTCGCCGCACCGCCTCATCGTCATGCTGTTCGATGGTGCACGGGCGGCGATCGCCCGCGCCAAGTTCCACATGGAAGCAGGCAAAATCGCCGAGAAAGGCAAAGCCGTCTCCAACGCCATCAACATCATCGAAAGCGGGCTGCGCGCGTCGCTGGATCATGGCGCCAGCGCCGAGCTTGCCGGCAATCTCGATGCGCTCTACGACTACATGACCCGGCAGCTGATGCTAGCCAACCTGCATAACGACGAGAGCCGCTTCAACGAGGTGGACAAGCTGCTGGCCGACATCGCCTCGGCGTGGAGCCAGATCGATCCGGCAGCCATGCCGGAGCCTGCGCCCCAGGCGTCCATGCCGAGGGAAGCGGTCTCCATAGGGTCCTGACATGCTGCCGCAAAAGAAGAAGATCATCGCCTGCTACGAAGAACTGCTGCGCCTGTCCGGCCTGATGTGCGAAGCCGCGCGCGCGGGCAATTGGGATACCCTGTGCGCGCTGCAGAACGGATACGTCACCCAGGTCAGCACGTTGAAGAGCATCGATGACGTGGCATTGCTGAGCGCCGAAGAGCGGCGCTACCGCTACCGGATGCTGGAAAACATCCTGTCGCAGGATGCCGCCATCCGCAACCTGGTCACGCCGAAGATGGAGGAATTGGGGTACCTGCTGAATAACTCGCGCCGCCGCCAGGAACTGCATCACGCCTACGGCTCGCCGGCCTGATACGGCGAATGATCGGCATCAACCTTCCGGCAGATGTATCGCTTGCCCTGCGCGCGGATCCGCAGGCGCTCAAGTCCGCCCTTACCGTAGCCAAGCTCGCAGCCCTGCAGCCGGTTGGCACCGTCACCGACATGGTGGGGTCTGCCGAGGGCGGCAACACCGTGCAGCAAGGCCGGGCTGGAACGGTCGGTACCGGCATGCCGCCTGCGCCCGAAGGCGCGGCAACGACTTCGGCGCGCGAGTCGCTCAGCACGGCCGCGCGCGTCATCCTCGATATCCTGGACGGCACCGACGCCGCGCCGCTGCGCAGCGCGGCGCCCATCGTGGCCACACCGCCTGGCAGCGGCCAGGCCGGCTCGCTGGCAAGCGCGCTGGCCCGCCAGGTTGGGCAAAGCGGCCTGTTCTATGAGTCGCATCTCGGCCAGTGGCTGAACGGCACGCGCGCGCTCGACAGCCTGATGCGCGAGCCACAGGCCATGCTGGGGCGCCCGCCCGCTCCGCCGGCCACCACGGATCCCGCACAACCCGTATTGCAGTTGACGTATCAGCCGGCCGCGGGCGCGGCGGCGCCTGCCCCGGCGCAGGCTGTTGCCCAGGCGGCTGCCAAGGCAGCCACCGCTGTCGCCGTCGCGACGGATTCGGGCAGCCTCCCCCTTCCCGCAGAAGGTCCCGGTGCCGACACGCCGGCACAAGCGCAGAAGGCCGCGAGCACTTATTCAGCGCCCGCTCCCAGCACCGCCTCCACGGCGGCGGCGCCTGCCGCGAACCCGTCCACGCCCTCGGCACATCTCGCCCAGCAGGCAACCCAGGCCTACCAGGCAGCTTCAGCCACGCCGGCGCCGCGTGCGGTGCATCTCTCGGCGGACGACATCTTCGGCGCAAGCAAGCCGGCCGCCGACCCGTTGCGAGCCGCCAGCGCCACCGGCCCCGCCGTGCACCCCGATGCCACCACCTTGGTGCGCCAGCAGCTCGACACCCTGGCAACCCAGCAATTCCGCTGGATGGGCGAAGCGTGGCCGGGTACACCGATGCAATGGCAGATCCTGCGCGAGCAGGATGACAACCCCGCGCGCGGGCAGGGCGAGCCGGATGCCATTGCCGACGGCATCTGGTCGACCCGGCTGGTCCTCGAATTCCCCAACCTTGGCACCGTGGAGGCCAGAATCAGGCTGACCGGCAACAGCATCGAAGCACGCCTGGCGGCGCCCGCCTCCGTCAATCTCCTGGCCGGTGCGCGCGCGCAGCTCCAGGATCGCCTCGCCGCGACCGGCCTCGATCTCACTGCGATGGCGGTGGATGGCATCTTCCAACCGGCCGGGGGCACCAGGCGGTGAGTCAACCCGACGACAACGCGCGCGGCTCCGCGGTAGCGCTGAGCTACGACGAAACGCGCGACAATAGTCCCCGCGTGGTAGCCAAGGGCTACGGCGACGTTGCCGACGCCATCATCGCCCGCGCCCGCGACAGCGGCGTCTATGTCCACAACTCCCCCGCGCTGGTGACCCTGCTCATGCAGGTCGACCTGGACTCGCGCATCCCGGAGCAGTTGTACGTTGCCGTGGCCGAATTGCTGGCCTGGCTGTATCAGCTCGAAAAGGGCGAGGCACAAGCCGGTTCCGCGCCGGCGTCGAATACGTTCAGCCCTCGCTGAGTCCCCGGCGGCGGCCGCCCTCCCCCCCCGAAAGCGCCGCATTCACCCCACTGCTGCCCCGCCTCCGGAATTAGCCTCTTTTTTGGCTTGTATTCCGGCCTCCCCGTGCCTGTCGTCCTGATAACTTTCAGGGGCCGGAACAGCCTGGCGATGCCGCCGCGACACCGCCTTTCCCGGTACGCGGCGGCGTCGCCAATAAGCGCATTGCCTGTACCAGCCCGCCAAGACGGGCCCAACCGATGAAACCTACCAACGCTAGCAAGTCTCCCCGCCAGATCGAGAAGGCTCGCGCAGCCTACCAGGCCGGCCAGTACCGCGCTGTACTCAGAGAAGCCGAAAAGGCGGAGCAGATCCTCGGCAAGCGGGCCGACGCCTCTTACTGGCAGATGGCAGCCTGGCTGGCCCTGCAGGATACGAAGAAGGCCGGCGAGATCCTGCGCGACGGGCTGCAGCATTTCCCCGACGACATCGAGCTGATGTCTCTTGGCGGTTTCGTCCTGCTGCGCAACGGCGAGCACGAGCAAGCCAGGCAACTGCTGCTGCACTGCGTCGGCGCCGCTCCCGGCTCGCTGAGCGCGTGGGTGCACTACGCCGCCCTGCTGCTGGAGTTGCGCGAACCCGCGGCGGCCAAGGAAGCCGCCAGCAAGGCACTGGCGATCGACCCCAACGAAGCCACTGCGGCCTGCAACTACGCCCTGGCCCTGAAGGAGACGGGCGAAATGGTGGAGGCCATGCCGGCGCTGCGCAAGGCGGTGAAGCTGGCACCGCGCAGCCTCGCCATCCGGGCCAACCTGCTGTTCGCGATGTTGTTCGCCCAGGAGACCACGGCGCTTGACCTGCTGCGCGAAGCCAGAACCTACGAAACGCTGCTGCTGGACGGCCCGCGCTTGCCGCGCAACGACATTGCGCCGCGGCGCACCAGCGGTCCGATCCGCCTGGGCCTATTCTCGAACGACCTGCTGCGCCACGCTTGCGCCTACTTCATCCTGCCGCTGATGGCACATCTGGACCGCTCCCGGGTGGAAGTGGTGGCGCTCTCGCTCAACCCGCAGAGCGACCACGTCACGGACAAGATCCGCCTGCACGCCAACGAGTTCATCGAACTGGCGGGAAGAACCACCACCGACATCGTGCAGACCATCCGCGACGCGCAGCTCGACGTCGTGATGGATCTCGGCGGCCATACCGGCAATTCGCCGCTGCCATACATGGTGCACGAGCTGGCGCCGGTGCAGATGACCTGGCTTGGCTATCCCGGCAGCACCGGCCTGAAGTCCATCCAGTACCGCATCAGCGACGCGACCTGCGACCCGGAAGGCTTCGAGCCCCACTACACTGAAACCCTGCTCAGGGCGCCCACCGTCTTCTGCACGTATGCGCCGCTGGTGCACAGCCCGCTCAATGCGTACGGCCCGAAATACAGGGTCCAGGAGACGCCGGCGCTGCGCACCGGCGCGATCACCTTCGGCTCCTGCAACAACCTGGGCAAGATCACCGAGCAGACCGTGGCCCTGTGGAGCGCGGTTCTGGCCCGCTGCCCGGACAGCCGCCTGCTGATCGAAGCACGCGACCTCGACAACGACGCCGTCAGCGGCCCCCTGCTGGCGCGCCTGGCCCAGGCCGGCATCGATCCGGCCCGGGTCGCCTGCGTCCCCCGGCTGGCGACGAACCAGTACCTGACCTATCACGACATCGACATCATGCTGGACACCGCGCCGCTGACCGGCGGCACCACCACCTGCGACGCCTTGTGGATGGGGGTGCCGGTGATCACGCTGGCGGGGTCGGCCTTCCACTCGCGGATGTCCGCCAGCTTCCTGCATGCGCTCGGCCTGGGTGGCCTGATCTGCCACAGCGACGAAGCGTACGTCGAGATGGCCGCGCAACTGGCCGCGGACGCAAACCAGCTCAACGCCTTGCGCCTGTCGCTGCGGCAGCGTTTCGAGCAGAGTCCCCTGGCCGACAGCGCCGCCTTCGCGCGCTGGATGGAAGACCAGCTCACCGAAGCGCTCAAGCCGCACCGCCCGGTCGACAGCACGCCCGGCCCGCACGACGGCGTGTACTTCTCCGGCACCTGGCACACCATGGCGGAAATCGTGATTGCCGTCGCTGGACTGCTGGAGGCGGGCCGCTACGTGGAACTGCGGGCGCTGCTCGATAACTTCTCGGCGAAGTGGCCCAGGCACTGGATCGTTCCCTACGCACTCGCCGAGATCGAACATCGCGCCGGGCAGCACGACACCGCGGTCGATTACCTGATGGAGAGCGTTGGCCTGCGGCCCTATCACCTGCCGCTGTACCGCCTGCTTAGCGCGCGGCTCGACGAGTACCAGTACGACAAGGGCTCGCTTGGCGAATTCATGCTGCAGCAACTCGGGGTGCCGCTGGCACTCGTCGAACAGCAGGGTGCGCCAACGGTGCTGGAAATCCTCGGCATCGACGTCAGCCAGCCAATGCAAGCCGAGCCGGCACATGCATGAGCTACCGCTCGCCCGGGGTGCGGACCGCCCCCGGGCTCATCCGCCCGGCGCCGTTGCGGCTGGGTGTTGCCCTGCAACGGCCTGCCGGCCCGGCAAATCCACCCTTACCCTATGAAGAACTTCGCATTCAACGCCAAAGCGGACCAGCATAACAAGAAGGCCGAAGCCAGTCATTTCTCTGGCCACTTCGAGGAAGCCATCGTCCATGCGGAGAAGGCCAGGAAGCTCGCCCCGCATATGGCCAAGCCCTACTACTGGGCGGCTTTTTCATCGCTGGAACTGCATCGCCTCGACGACGCGTACCGTTTCGCCCAGGAAGGACTGGCCGCGCATCCCGGCCAGCCTGAGATCGCGTCCATGTGCGCGCGCATCCTTGCAGCGATGGGCAAGCTGGAGGACGCCAGGACCATGCTGCGAGACTGCGTGGCATCCCACCCGCGGTGCCTTGAAGGCTGGGCGAACTACGCCATCGTGCTGAACAAGCTGGGCATGCATGCCGAAGCCAAGCAAGCCTCGCTCAAGGCCATCGAGATCGCCCCGGATCATCCGGCGATCCTGGCCAACTATGCCAACGACCTGAAAAACACCGGCTTTGCCGAGGACGCGATCCGGGTGTTGCGCCGCGCCGCGGCAACCGCGCCAACCAACAAGAACATCCGCTCGAACCTGCTGTTCATGCTTCTCTTCGGCGAGAAGACGAGCGCGCAAGACTTGCTGGCCGAAGCCTCCAGGTATGCGCAAGTGCTGGCGCGCGAGCGGCTGCCGGCGTTGCCCGTGCAGCCCCGCCCCCGCTCGGACAGGATCCGTATCGGCATCCTGTCGAACGACTTGTACAAGCATGCCTGCGCCTACTTCCTGATCCCGCTGATCGCCAACCTCGACCGCGCCAGGTTCGAAGTCGTGGCGCTCAGCCTGCACGCCTATCACGACAACGTCACGCACAAGATTTCCATCTACTGCGACCGCTTCGTCAGCCTGGCCAATAAGCCGGATGGTGAAATCGTCAAGCTGGTCCGCGAGGAAAACGTCGATGTGCTGATCGACCTTGGCGGATATACGGGCACCTCGCCGCTGCACTACATGGTCCACGGCCTGGCTCCGGTGCAGCTCACCTGGCTTGGCTATCCTGGCAGCACCGGCATGCCGGCAGTGCAGCATCGCGTGACCGACTGGATCGGGGATCCGGCCGGGGCAGAGCCCAACTACACCGAGAACCTGCTGCGCGCACCCGGCCCGTTTGCCGTCTACCACCCGCTGGTTGGCAATCCGCTGACGGTCTATCAGACCGAATACCAGGTCAGGGAAACGCCGGCGCTGCGCAATGGCTTCATTACCTTCGGCTCCTGCAACAACATCGGCAAGCTGACCGACCGGACCCTGCGGATGTGGAGCGCCGTCCTGGCGCGCTGCCCTGGCAGCCGGCTGCTGGTCGAGGCGGCAGGGCTCGATACGGATGAAGTGAAGGTGCCGCTGCTGGAGCGCATGCAGCAAGCCGGCATCGACACGCAGCGCGTCACCTGCATCCCCCGGGAAGGCAAGAACCAGTACCTGACCTACCACGACATCGATATCGCACTGGATACCTCGCCGGTCACCGGCGGCACCACGACCTGCGACACGCTCTGGATGGGCGTGCCCGTGATCTCGCTGGCCGGCCCGGCATTCCACACCCGCGTCTCCGCGCCCTTCCTGCACGCCGTAGGCCTGGGCGGCCTGGTCTGCGAAACGGAGCAGGCCTACGTCGAGATGGCCGCGCAGCTTGCCGCGGACGTGGAGCAGCTCAACGCGCTGCGACTCTCCCTGCGGCATCGCTTCGAGAAGAGCGCCATCGCCGACGTGGCCGGATTCACGCGCTGGTTCGAAGACCAGGCGGCGCATCTGATCAGCCAGCACCGGGATGTGAGCCACCTCAAGCCGCGTACGCAGGACGGCGTGTTCTGCAATGGCGCCTGGCATTCGATGGAAGAACTGGTGCTGACCATCGGGCTGCTTCTGCAGGAAGGACGCCATATCGAGTTGAACAGCCTGCTGGAAAACATGTCGGCCAAGTGGAGCAAGCATTGGCTGATCGCCTTCGCGCTGGGCGAGATGGCCCAGCGCGAAGGCCGCTACGACCGTGCGCTCGAACTACTGATGGAAGCCGTCAACCTGCGTCCGTACCACCTGCCGCTCTACCGCCTGCTCAGCGTGCGGATGCGCGAAGGCGGTCATGACACGAGTCCCGTGGCCGATATCCTGCAGCAGCAGTTCGGCCTCGACCTGGCCCTGCTCGATAGCCAGGGCAAACCTTCGACCTACGAAATCCTGGGCATCCAGGTGCTGGAGGAAGCAGCATGAAAGCCGTCATCCTGGCGGGCGGGCTGGGTACCCGCATATCCGAAGAGTCCCACCTGCGTCCCAAGCCCATGATTGAAGTGGGCGGCAAGCCGATCCTGTGGCACATCATGAAGATGTATGCCGCACACGGCATCAATGACTTCGTCATCTGCCTGGGCTACAAGGGCTACGTCATCAAGGAATACTTCGCCAACTACTTCCTGCATATGTCGGATGTGACCTTCGACATGTCGGAAAACCGCATGGACGTGCACTGCCGCAAGGCCGAGCCGTGGCGCGTGACGCTGGTGGATACCGGCGAGGAATCGCAGACCGGCGGCCGCCTGCGGCGCGTGCGCGAGTACCTCACGCCTGGCGAGCCGTTCTGCTTTACCTATGGCGACGGCGTGTCCGACATCGACCTCACCGCCGAGATCGCCTTTCACCGCAACCACGGCCGCTGGGCCACGGTGGCGGCGGTGCAGCCGCCGGGACGCTACGGCGCGCTCGAGCGTACCAGCGAAGGCATGGTGGCCGGCTTCGCGGAAAAGCCGCGCGGCGACGGCGCCTGGATCAATGGCGGCTTCTTTGTGCTGCAGCCCGAGGTACTCGACCTGATCGCCGACGACAAGACGAGCTGGGAGCAAGCCCCCATGGAAGAGCTCGCCACGCGCGGGCACTTGCTGGCGTTCGAGCACCAGGGCTTCTGGCAGCCGATGGACACCCTGCGCGAGAAGAACATGCTGGAGCAGTTGTGGCAATCCGGCGCGGCACCCTGGAAGACATGGTGACCCGCATGCTAGACGGCTACACCGGCCGGCCGGTCTTCGTGACCGGCCACACCGGCTTCAAGGGCGCATGGCTCGCGCTATGGCTGGCTCGCCTCGGCGCGCGGGTGACAGGCTATGCGCTGGCGCCCGAATCGCCGGCCGGCCTGTTCACTGCGGCGGGCGTCCAGAGCACGCTGCACGCCCACCACCTGGCTGACATCCGCGATGCGAGCACGCTGGCTGCCGCCATGCAGGCAGCGCAGCCGGAGATCGTCTTCCACCTGGCGGCGCAGCCGCTGGTCGGGGCCGGCTATCGCGACCCGGTGGCCAACTGGGCCACCAACGTCATGGGCACGGTCAACCTGCTGGAAGCGGTGCGCCACTGCCCTTCGGTACGTGCCGTGGTGGTCATCACCACCGACAAGTGCTACGACAACAAGGAATGGTTCTGGGGCTACCGCGAGACCGACCCGCTCGGCGGGCATGACCCGTACAGCGCCAGCAAGGCCGCGGCCGAGCTGGTTGCCGCCAGCTATCGCAATGCCTTCCTGGCCGAACGCGGCGTGCTGGTCGCCACCGCGCGCGCCGGCAATGTCATCGGCGGCGGCGACTGGTCCGACAATCGCCTGGTGCCCGATGCCGCACGCGCGGCCGCCGCCGGCGCGGTGCTCGAAATCCGCAACCCGCAGGCAACGCGGCCCTGGCAGCATGTGCTGGAAGCCCTGCACGGCTACCTGCTGCTCGGCGCACGCCTGATGGCCGGAGAGCAAGCGCTTGCGCGCGCCTTCAACTTCGGCCCGCAAGCCGCCGACAACCTCGCCGTGGGCGCGGTGCTGGCGCGACTGGCGCAACACTGGCCCGAATTGCGCTGGGAGCATCGCCCGGATCCCGCCGGCGCCGCACCGCACGAAGCCCGCAACCTTCACCTGGACTCTGCGCTGGCCAGAGGACTGCTTGGCTGGGAGCCGCGCTGGCCGCTCGACCAGGCCCTTGCCGCTACCGCCCACTGGTACCGTGCCGTGCATGAAGCTCCGGCCCAGGCGCGGTCCGTTACCGAACGACAAATCGAGCAATTCTGCGTATGACAGACGCTGCCCACGCCATTCCCGCTACCCATTCCAGCCACGCTGCCAGCGACGCGGCCTGCCGTTCCTGTGGCCAGCCGCTCGCGCAGACCGTGGTGGACCTTGGCCTGTCGCCAGTCTCCAACGCGTTCATCAAGGCGGACGACCTGGCCCTGGCGGAAACCTTCTACCCGCTGCATGCGATGGTGTGCCAGCACTGCTGGCTCGTACAATTGCGCGACGCCACGCCTGCCCAAACACATTTTCACGACGACTACGTCTACTTCTCGTCGTACTCGTCGTCATGGCTGGAGCACGCGCAGCGCTATGTCAGCACCATGACCCACCGCCTCGGCCTGAACGCCGACAGCCGCGTGATGGAGCTGGCCAGCAACGACGGCTACCTGCTGCAATACTTCGTGCAAGCCGGCATTCCCTGCCTGGGCGTGGAGCCCACCGCCAACACCGCCGCCGCCGCACGCGCCAAGGGCGTGGACAGCCGCGAGCTGTTCTTTGGCCGCGACACCGCGCGCGCGCTGCGCCAGCAAGGCTGGGAAGTGGACCTGCTGCTGGGCAACAACGTGCTGGCGCATGTGCCGGACATCAACGACTTCGTCGGCGGCATGCCGCTGGTGCTCAAGGCCCAGGGCGTGATCACGCTGGAGTTTCCGCACCTGCTGCGCCTGATCGAGCAGAACCAGTTCGACACGCTTTATCACGAGCACTACTCGTACCTGTCGCTATCGGCGCTGGAGCCGGTATTCGCCCGGGCCGGCCTGCGCGTGTTCGATATCGAGCACCTGCCCACCCATGGCGGCAGCCTGCGCGTGTTTGCCTGCCATGCCGACGCCAACCACGCGACCCGCCCCTCGGTGGCCGCCACGCTGGAAGAAGAACGCGTCGCCGGGCTGCGCTCGGCCGCGCTGTATGCCGGCTTTGCCGAGCGCGTGCGCAAGGCCAAGCGCGACCTGCTCGCCTTCCTGATCGAAGCCCGCAATGCCGGCAAGCGCATCGCGGCGTATGGCGCCGCCGCCAAGGGCAATACGCTGCTCAACTACTGCGGCGCCGGCACCGACTTCATCGACTACGTGGTCGATCGCAATCCCACCAAGCAGGGCCGCCTGCTGCCCGGCACCCGCATCCCGGTGGTGGCGCCCGAGCAGGTCTTCAGCGACAAGCCCGACTACCTGCTGATCCTGCCCTGGAACATCAAGGACGAAGTCATCGCGCAGATGGCCGGCATCCGCGAATGGGGCGGCCGCTTCGTGGTGGCCATTCCGGAAACCGCGGTGCTGCCATGATTTTCACGCGGACCCCCATCGAAGGCGCATGGCTGGTGGACCCGGAGCCCCTGGCGGACGAGCGCGGCTTCTTTGCGCGCACGGCTTGCGTGGATGCCTTCGCGGACCACGGGCTGAACGGGCGCTTTGTGCAGCAGAGCATCTCGCGCAATACCCGGGCCGGCATCCTGCGTGGCATGCATCTCCAGTACGAGCCTGCCGGCGAGGACAAGCTGGTGCGCGTCACCACCGGCGCCATCTTCGATGCGATCCTGGACCTGCGCCCCTACTCGCCAAGCTACCGCCAGTGGTTTTCGGTGGAGCTGACGGCGCAGAACCAGCGCGCGCTGTATATCCCCAGGGGCGTGGCGCACGGTTTCCAGACCCTGACGGATCTGTCCGAAGTCTTCTACCAGATGACCGTGCCATTCGCGCCTGCCCACAGCGGCGGTGTGCGCTGGGACGATCCCGAGATCGGCATCGCCTGGCCGCCTTGCGAGAACCGGCTGATCTCGGCCAAGGACCTTGCACTGCCGTGCCTGGCAGCGGTCAGTTGTTATTGAATTTCGTATTGCCCGAAACACCGAAACACCGAATTTCCCGAATTGCCGAATCATCAAATCCAACCGGTCAGCGAAGCCGACCAACAAGCCAAACTGCGGAGCCATTCCATGAGTACCGATCAATTGCAGAAACTGTCCAAAGCCCTGCGCGAAGTTGGCACCAGCGCGGCCGCGCGCGACCGGCTGGTCGCGCTGTGCAAGTCCATCGAGCAAGACCTTTCCGGCTACGAAGGCAGCGTGCGCGATGACATCACAGGCCCCATCGTCGACGCCATGTACGACGACGAATCGCGCCTGCGCAAGACGCTGGCCGATGGCACCGTGTTCGAGTTCCTCTACCGCACCAAGATCGCCCGCGATTTCCTGATGAGCACGCCGGCGCAGCCGGACCACGTATGGGAGCCGCAAACCACCAAGCTGCTGGTCAAGCTGTGCCAGAACGGCGGCAACGCGGTAATTGGCGGCGCTTACTTCGGCGACCAGGTGATCCTGATGGCCAAGCAGCTGGCGGCCGCCGGCGGCGCCTGCCACGCGTTCGAGCCCAATGCCGACCAGCTCGGCATGCTGCGCAACAACGCGCAGCTCAACCATGTGGAGAACATCCACAGCTGGCGCCTGGGCCTGTGGTCGGACAGCAGCACCCAGCTGCGCCTGGTCGGCAACGACTCCTTCGCCCACGCCGAGCGCGCCGATGGCGCTGCCGGCGACGACAGCTTTGCCACCATCACCATCGACGACTACTGCGCCCAGCAAAAGCTCGACAAGCTCAGCCTGATCATGCTGGACATCGAAGGCGCCGAGCTTGACGTGTTCAAGGGCGCGCGCGAGCAACTGTCGCGCCCGGCGCCCGATGCCCCGAACATCGTGTTCGAGGTGCACCGCCACTACGTGGACTGGAGCAACGGCCTGGAGAACGCGGAGATCATCCAGCTGCTCCAGGGCTTCGGCTACAGCGTGTTCGCGGTGCGCGACTTCAACTCCAACGTGGACATGGCCGGCCGCCCCATCGAGCTGATCCCGGTCGACGAGGTCTACCTGGAAGGCCCGGCGCACGGCTTCAACATGGTCGCCGTCAAGGACCCGTCCCTGCTGCAGGGCGCGGACTTCTCCGTGTGCCATGGCGTGAGCCCCAAGCTGCTGTGGCACCGTGACCCGGCGCTGCATCACCCGTTGTCGTGAGGCCAGACATGCCCGGCTCCGTACCTTGTACCGTGATCGGTGGCGCCGGCTTTGTCGGCCAGCGCCTGGTCCAGGCGCTGCGCCAGGCCGGGCATGAAGTCCATGTGCCCGGCCGGGACGACCCCGGCCTGCTGGCGCGCGACCTCGGCCGCGTGTTCTATTGCGCCGGCCTGACCGCCGACTTTGCCGCGCGCCCCTTCGATACGGTCGAAGCCCATGTCGGCTTGCTGGCCCGGCTGCTGCAGGCGGGCCGCTGGGACCACCTGGTCTATCTCTCCTCCACCCGCCTGTATGACAGCTCCGCGCTGCCGGTAGGCGACGAGGCCGGCGCGCTCACGCTGCAGCCAGCCAACCCGCGGCATCTCTACGACCTCTCCAAGGCGCTCGGCGAAAACCTGTGCCTCACGCTCGCGCCGGAGCGCACAGCCGTGGCGCGGCTGTCCTGCGTCTTCGACTGGTCGCCGGGCTCGCCTGGCTTTCTCTCCGAATGGCTGCAGCGCGCATCGACCGAGCGCGCGTTCCAGCTCGACAGCGATGCCGCCTTGGTGCGTGACTACATCCACCTCGACGATGTCGTGCAAGCCCTGGCCACCGTGTCGGCACTGGGCGAGCGCGGAATCTTCAACGTGGCCAGCGGCGCCAACGTCTCCAACGGCGAACTGGCCGACGTGTTCAACCGCGCAGGCTGGGCTGTCGAACTGGCCAGGTCCACCCGGGCGCAACCGGCGGCGGTATGCAGCGTGACGCGCCTGCGCGCGCTAGGCGTAGCACCGCGCGACGTGCGCGAGGTGCTGGCCGCTCACCTGGAAGGAGCAAGAACATGGAACTGATCGACCAGACACCTGAAAGCCTTGCCGCCTACACCTGCGCGCAGGTCGCGGCGCTGGTGCCGGACGGCAAGGCAGAGACCTTGCTGCCGCTGATCAAGCGCCACCAGGCGCAAGCACTGGCCCGGGTGGAACGCTGCATCAACGCCGTACGCATGTGGCACCCAGGGCGCTTCAACTACCTGCACTCCAGCCAGTACTGCCAGTACCTCTACTACCTGGCCAACACCATCTGGCGCAACGAGGGCGACGCCCGCGCCTGCACGCGGCTGTTCCTGCTGAACAAGGCGCTCAACGGCATCGACCTGTTCTACGAGATCGAAATGCCGGAAGTCTTTTTCATCGGGCACTCGGTCGGCATCGTGCTGGCAAAAGCCACCTACGGCAATTACCTCGTGCTGTACCAGAACTCCACGGTAGGCAAGAACCACGGCGCCGCCCCGATGATCGGCGACGGCGTGGTGATGTATCCCAATACCGCCATCATCGGCCGCAGCCATGTGGGCAATGGCTCGGTGATTGCGCAGGGCGTTAGCGTGATCAATCGCGATACGCCGGGAGATTGCCTGGTGTACGCGGGAAATGCCGGGGATCTGGTGTGCAAGCCGGTGCGCGAACCAGCGGCGGAAGAGTATTTCCGGTTGTAAGTTCCCGGGAGGCTGTCGGCCCGTGCCGTAACGAAGGCATCGCGGCATAGCAAGCGCCCGCCCTCTCCCCCGGCCCCTCTCCCACAAGTGGGAGAGGGGAGCCAACCAGCGGCAAGATCAACCAACTGT
>NZ_JBXANI010000040.1:0-69279 GCF_058801495.1 Cupriavidus sp. GW822-FHT03E04 | reverse complement strand
CTGGAGCGGGAGACGAGGCTCGAACTCGCGACCTCAACCTTGGCAAGGTTGCGCTCTACCAACTGAGCTACTCCCGCAGGATCCTGCTAACTTCTTACTTAAAACACAGCTTCTGTGCCGATACCGCTCACATCTCGCTACATTCTTGCTGCTTTTCGCTTCGTTCGGTTTGTTTCGTCAGAAGCGAGAACAGGATTATTGCAAATCAGCGGCGTGGTCGTCAAGCATATTTTTCATCGAACCATCACTTTTGTGCGGTGGCCTCGCCACTCAAGCCACTGCGCTCGCGAATCTGCGGCCACGCCAGCTTCATGTAATAGAACATCGACCACAGGGTCAGCACCGCCGCCACATAGATCAGCCATGCGCCCAGCACGGAAGCATCGACGATGCCGAACAGGCTATCGTTGAAGAGCAGCAAAGGGATCGCGATCATCTGGAAGGTGGTCTTGAGCTTGCCGAGGAAATTCACCGCGACGCTCTTCGACGCCCCGATCTGCGCCATCCACTCGCGCAGCGCGGAGATGGTGATCTCCCGGCCAATGATCACCAGCGCGATCAGGTCGGCCACCCGGCCCAGCGCCAGCAGCGACAGCAGCGCGGCCGCCACCATCAGCTTGTCGGCGACCGGATCGAGAAAGGCGCCAAAGGAAGACGTCTGGTTCCAGCGCCTGGCCAGGAAACCGTCCAGCCAGTCTGTGACCGCGGCCACGATGAAAAAACCGGCTGCCGTCATGTTCTTGGCATGCATGGGCAGCCATGCTTCAGGCAGGTAGTACACGCCCACCACGAGGGGAATCATGGCAACACGGAGCCAGGTCAGCAGGATCGGTATATTCAGCGGCATGGGGGCTCGGAACGAGACGACGGCAATGGGCAACGCCGAGATTGTCGCCTATTTCAACGATGGCCGAGCATTTCCTGCCACATTGGCATCGGATTTGGCCGGATCAATGTAGCTGCCGATAGATTTCCTCGGCCAGCGCGTGCGAGATGCCATCGACGCTGGCCAATTCGTCGATGCTGGCCGCGACCACCCCGCGCAGGCCGCCAAAGCGCGTGAGCAGCTTCTGCCGGCGGCGGGCGCCGACGCCCTCGATCTCCTCCAGCCGCGAGGTGTTGCGCACCTTGGCGCGGCGCGCGCGCATGCCGGTAATGGCAAAACGGTGCGCCTCGTCGCGAATCTGCGCCACCAGCATCAGTGCCGCACTGCCCTGCCCCAGCTCCAGCGAAGGGCGGCCATCGGCGAAGATCAGCGTCTCCAGCCCGACCTTGCGGCCCTCGCCCTTGGCCACGCCGACCAACAACCCGATATCGAGGCCAAGCTCCTCGAACACCTGGCGCGCAACCTCCACCTGGCCCTTGCCGCCATCGATCAGCACCACGTTCGGCACCAGCGCCAGCGCACCGGACGCCCCCGCCTCGCCGCCTTGCTCGCCCCCCTCGGGGACGGGCTCCTGCGCCGGCGCCTGCTCCAGCATCTCCACCAGCTTCTGGTAGCGGCGGGTCAGCACCTGACGCATAGCGGCGTAGTCGTCGCCAGGCGTGATGTCCTGGATGTTGTAGCGGCGGTACTCGGCGTTCTGCATTTCATGATGGTGGAAGACCACGCAAGACGCTTGCGTGGCCTCGCCAGCGGTGTGGCTGATGTCGAAGCATTCGACCCGCAGCAAAGCGAGGTCTTCCATGTCGATGCCGATTGTCTCGGCCAGCGCGCGCGTACGGGCCTGCTGGCTGCCTTGCTCAGCCAGGCGGCGCGACAGCGCCAGCTCGGCGCCTTTCTGCGCCATCTCGAGCCAGGACCGGCGCTGCCCCTGCGGCTGGCGCACCAGCGTGACCTTGCGCCCCGCCTGCATCGACAATGCCTCCAATAGGGCCTTGTCCGGCGGCAGGTGGCTCACCACCAGGATCGGCGGCACGGCCTGGTCCAGATAGTGCTGCGCCATGAAGGCGGACAGCACCTCGGCGGCGATGCGCTCGACCGGTATGCCGGCCGGGCCGCCGAGCGCTGCCGCGCCTTCGCCAGCTGCAACGCCAGGCTCGATTGGCGCGCTGGCACCGGCATCCTCGTCCTGGTGCCCGACAATCATCGCGCCCTCCTCGACGTGCGCCGGGAAATACGCCTTGTCGCCAAGATGGCGGCCGCCGCGCACCATCGCCAGGTTGACGCACGCACGGCCACCCTCCACCGCTACCGCAAGCACGTCGATATCGCTGGACTGCCCGACCTCCTCCACGGCCTGCCGCTTGAGCACGGTGGACAGCGCGCCGATCTGGTCGCGCACCGCCGCCGCCTGCTCGAACTCCAGCCGCCCGGCGTGCTCTTCCATCTTCGCCTGCAAGCCTTCGAGCACCTCGTTCTGACGGCCTTGCAAGAAGCGCGCCGCGTTGCTGACATCGCGCGTGTAATCCGCCTCGCTGATGGCGCCCACGCAAGGCCCGGTGCAACGGTGGATCTGATGCAGCAGGCATGGCCGCGTGCGATTGGTAAAGACGGTGTCCTCGCAGGTACGCAACTGGAACACGCGCTGCAGGATCTGCATGCTCTCCCGCACAGCGCCCGCGCTGGGGAACGGCCCGAAATACTGATGCTTGCGGTCGGTGGCGCCGCGGTAGTAGGCCATGCGCGGGAAGCAATGGCTGGTCAGCTTGACGAACGGATACGACTTGTCGTCGCGGAACAGGATGTTGTAGCGCGGCGCCAGCGCCTTGATCAGGTTGTTCTCCAGCAGCAGCGCCTCGGCCTCGGTGCGCACCACCGTGGTATCGATGCGCACGATCTTGGCCACCATCATGGCAATGCGCGGCGACAGCAGCGTCTTGTTGAAGTAGCTGGAGACGCGTTTTTTCAGGTCGCGCGCCTTGCCCACGTAAAGGACATTGCCCTGGGCATCGAAGTAGCGGTAGACCCCGGGCAGGCCGGGCAATTGCGCAATCACGGCCTTGGCGTCGAATGGAGCGTCCGACACAGGTTCGGCAGGGGCCGCCAAGGACGCCTTGGCCGGCTGCTCGGGCAACCCATCCGGCTGGGTGGAGGCGGACGCGCCCTGATCGTGGGTTTCAGGTTCCTGCTGGGACATCGGTAGCGAATTGACCGTGGATTGGCCGGTGGCGCGCATACCCGGCAGGGCCAAGGCGCAACAAGCTCTAAAATCGCAAGTTTAGAGCAAATCCTTGCGGAGTCCCGCCACCATGCCCACTCAGCCCGATCGCGCCATCCGCTCCTGGGACATCTTCTGCACCGTCATCGACAACTATGGCGATATCGGCGTCTGCTGGCGGCTGGCACGCCAGCTGGCCCAGGAACACGGCCACGCCGTGCGCCTGTGGGTGGACGACCTAGCCAGCTTCGCGCGCCTTGCGCCAGGCCTCGACGTCGCCGCCCCAGAGCAAGTGCTTGCCGGCGTGACGATTCGCCCGTGGCGGCGCGCGGACGAGGAAAGCGCCGAGGAGAGCGCCGCGCGCTTCGCGGGGGTCACGCCGCACGATGCGGTGATCGAGTCCTTCGCCTGCGACCTGCCGGCCACATTCCTGGCCGCCATGGCTGTATGCGAGCCCAAACCGGCCTGGATCAATCTCGAATACATGAGCGCCGAGCCCTGGGTCAGGGAACACCACGGCATGGCCTCGCCCCACCCGCGCCTGCCACTGGTCAAGTATTTCTTCTTCCCCGGCTTCGAGCCCGGCACGGGCGGCCTGCTGCGCGAAGCCATGCTCGGCATGCAGCGCGAGCACCTGCGCACCAGCCCCGCAGCCCAAGCCGCGCTCTGGCATCGCCTTGGCTTCCAGCCCATCGACGGCGCGCTGAAAGTCAGCCTGTTCGCGTATGCCAACGCGGCTTTGCCAGCGCTGCTCGCGCAATGGCGGGATGGCCCAGACCCCGTCCAGTGCCTGGTTCCGGCCGGCCTGGCGGCGCAACAGGCAAGCGAGTGGTTCGGGGCGGCCGGTTGCGTGCCCGGCAGCGCCTTCGAGCGCGGCAACCTGACCGTACAGGTGGTGCCCTTTGTGCGCCAGGAGCACTACGATGAACTGCTCTGGCTATGCGACCTGAACTTCGTGCGTGGCGAGGATTCGTTCGTGCGCGCGCAGTGGGCTGGCCGACCCTTTGTCTGGCATATCTACCCGCAATCCGACGCGGCGCACATGGTCAAGCTCGATGCCTTCCTGGCTCTGTTCCGGCATCGGCTGGAACAAAGCGGCCAGATTGAGGTTGCCAATGCACTTTCCACCTTCTGGCACAGCTGGAATAAGGATGGTGAATCACCTGACTGGTCGCGCCTGCGCGCCCATCTGCCCGCGCTGGGTGCCGCCACCGAGCAGTGGCAGCGCAGCCTGCAGCACCTCGGCGACCTGGCCGCAAATCTCGTGGCCTTCTGCGAAAATCGGGTAAAATAATGGGTTATTTTGATGGTGACCAGGCCGGAAGACGGAAACGCCCCGCGCAAGCTTGCGCGCAGTGTGTCGGCAGAGCGCCTTCGCCATACCGAATTCCGAGACATTCTTTTTCAGGAAATAGTTCAGATGAAAACCGCACAAGAACTCCGCGTCGGCAACGTATTCATGATCGGTACCGACCCGATGGTCGTGCAGAAGGCTGAGTACAACAAGTCGGGCCGCAACTCCGCCGTGGTCAAGATGAAGTACAAGAACCTGCTGACGGAAGCCCCGGGTGAATCCGTCTTCAAGGCTGACGACAAGTTTGAAGTCGTGATGCTGGAACGCCGCGAATGCACCTACTCGTACTTCGCCGACCCGATGTACGTGTTCATGGATACCGACTTCAACCAGTACGAAGTCGAGCAGGACAGCATGGGTGACTCGCTGAACTACCTCGAAGACGGCATGACCGTCGAAGTGGTGTTCTACAATGACAAGGCCATCTCGGTGGATATGCCGACCACGCTGGTCCGCGAGATCACCTACACCGAGCCGGCCGTCAAGGGCGACACCTCGTCGGGCAAGGTGCTCAAGGGCGCCAAGATCAACACCGGCTTCGAGCTGCAAGTGCCGCTGTTCTGCAGCATCGGCGACAAGATCGAAATCGACACCCGTACCGGCGAATACCGCAGCCGCGCAAACTAAGCGCAGCTGATTCGCCGCCATCCGCAGCGCGGGTGGCGCAACGGAAAAAGGGCAGCTTCGGCTGCCCTTTTCTTTTCCCTGCTGCTTAGCGGTCTTCGGCGAATGCGGCGTCAGGCTATCAGGCCGTGGCGCTTGAGCACGCCCGTCGCGGCGGCGTACTCCGCCTCTTGCATCAACTTGTTCCAGTCCAGCGGCTTGCGGCGCCCGAACAGGCGGCGGATACGGCGTTGCGAGGTCTTGCCGATACGCACATCGAGCTCATCCAGCAACTGGTCGGCCCGCTCCGGATGGTTGCAGATCAGCACCATGTCGCATCCGGCGCCCAAGGCAGCACGCGCAGCCTCGGTCACCGTGCCTGCCACGCTGGCCCCTTCCATGCTCAGGTCATCGCTGAAGATCACGCCTTCGAAGCCCAACTGGGTACGCAGCACGTCCTGCAGCCAGTAGCGAGAGAAGCCGGCCGGGTGCGGGTCGACCTTGGGGTAGATCACGTGCGCCGGCATCACCGATGATAGCGTCATCCCCATCCACTCGTAAGGGCGCGCATCCTGCGAGAGGATCTCGTCAAGGCCGCGCTCGTCCACCGGCACGGCCACATGCGAATCCGCGGCCACAAAGCCGTGCCCCGGGAAGTGCTTGCCGCAATTGGCCATGCCGGCAAGCAGCAGGCCGTGGGTCAGGTGGTTGGCGAGCATGGTCACCACACGCGGGTCAGCGTGGAAGGCACGGTCGCCGATCACGGCGCTGAGCCCGTAGTCCAGGTCGAGCACGGGGGTGAAGCTCAGGTCGATATCGCACGCGCGCAACTCGGCCGCCAGCACGTAGCCGCAGGCCACGGCCGCCTTGGTTGCCGCCAGCACGTCCTGGTCCCACAACGCGCCAAGCCGGGCCATGGCCGGCAGGTGCGTGAAGCCATCGGTCTTGGCGCGCTGCACCCGGCCACCCTCGTGATCGATGCAGATCAGCACATCGTCGCGCACGGTGCGGATCTCATGCGTCAGTGCCTGCAGTTGCGCGCGCGACTCGAAGTTGCGCGCGAACAGGATCACGCCGCCGGTCAGTGGGTGAGAGATGCGGCGGACATCGTCCGTATCGAGTTGCTTGCCTTTGACATCGAGTACAACCGGACCCGGCCGTTTACCGGAAATCTTCTTGATCATTTGGATTCTTCACTAGGCTGGGAGGCGAGCGGCAGGCTGACGCCAGCGCCGCCCGGCTCGGCAATCGCAAAAGCGACCGCATAATCGTGTTCGTCGCTGACACTGACCCGCACCACGAGGCCGCGCTCCCGCAGCCAGGCGTCGAGCTCGCCGTGGCAATGCGGATACGGCTCGCCGGAGGGCAGGTTCAGCAGCTCCATCGCGCGCCAGGTCATCGGCCAGCGCATGCCCAGGCCGATCGCCTTGGAGAAGGCCTCCTTGGCAGCGAAACGCGTGGCCAGGAAAGCGAGCCCGCGTTTTTCCGAGCGCGCCTTGCGGGCGTGGTACTTCTGGAGTTCCTGCGGACCGAGCACCTTCTCGGCAAACCGGCCGCGCGTGCGCTCCATCACGCCCTGCACGCGCTCGATCTGGATGATGTCGGTGCCGATGCCGTAGATCACGCTGCGGCGTCCGGGCGCGGATAGGTAGTGCCCAGCCGCGCGGCAACCATGATGGCCTTCATCTCGCGCACGGCATTCTGCCAGCCGACAAAGACCGCATGCGCGACGATGGCGTGGCCGATATTCAGTTCCTTGATGCCATGCAGCGCGGCCACCGGCTGCACATTGGTGTAGTGCAGGCCGTGGCCGGCGTTGACCACCAGGCCAAGCCGCACGCCGGCATCGACGCCTTCGGCGACGCGGCGCAGCTCGGCGGCCTGCTCCTCGGCCGAATGCGCATCGGCGTAGCGCCCGGTGTGCAGTTCCACCACAGGCGCGCCGCAAGCGGCAGCGGCTTCGATCTGCTCTACCTGCGCATCGATGAACAGCGAGACGCGAATGCCCGCATCGGCCAGTTGGCGGCAGGCGGCCTTGACCTGCTCGAAGCGCCCGGCTACGTCCAGGCCGCCTTCGGTGGTGACCTCCTCGCGCCGCTCGGGCACCAGGCAGACATCCTGCGGACGGATCCCGCAGGCGATGTCGAGCATTTCCTGGGTGATCGCGCACTCCAGGTTCATGCGCGTGGCCAGCAGCGGGCGCAGCGCGTGCACGTCAGCATCGCGGATATGGCGGCGGTCTTCGCGCAGGTGCAGCGTGATCAGGTCGGCGCCGGCCTGCTCGGCCTGCAGCGCTGCCTGGATCGGATCGGGATAGACCGTGCCGCGCGCATTGCGCAGCGTGGCCACGTGGTCGATATTGACGCCAAGGTCGATGACGCCGGGATGCGCGTGGAAGATCATGCGGGTGGGCTCTAAAGGCTCGGAAACAAATCAGAGATAGTGCAGGTCGATCAAAATCTGGCGCGTCTTCAGCGGCGCGCCTTGCAAATAATAATGCAGCAGGAAGCGCATCAGGGCACGACTTTGCGTGACAGTTTGTGTACGGCTATAGTCGTCCTGCGACATGTCGAGCAGCGTCTGCCCGGAAACCACCGGCCAGGATGATGGATCGCTGGCCTGCGCGCGACGCACGCCCCGCTCGGGCTGGTAGACATAGTCCAGCTCCGGCTCGACCGTCTCACCCGAATTGGCGCACTCATCGAAAGCCACCGCAAAGCCGGTTTCCTGCAGCAGCACACGCTCGAAGCCGCGCAGCACCAGTCCGGCAGGCTCGCCGTGCGAGAGCTGGGTCAGCGTGGCCATGTACTGGCGGAACAGGGTAACGTGGGCGTCTTCGCGGGCGCAAAAGCGCAGCAGCAATTCGTTGAGATAAAAACCCGAGAGCAAGGCGTCGCTTGCCAGCGGCAGCATGCCGCCAACCCACTCCGCGCGCGTCAGTGTCTTGACCTCGCCGCGGCCGCTCCATGACAGGGAGATCGGCTGGAAATGCTGGAGTACCGGGCGCAGCGCCGAATGCGGCCGCTTGGCGCCCTTGGCCACCATGGCGACGCGCCCGTGGTCACGCGTGAACACGTCGAGGATCAGGCTGGTTTCGCGGTAAGGCCAGGCATGCAGCACGAAGCCGGGCTGGTTGGCGACGCGCAGCTCGGTGCGCGCCGGCACAATGCGCAACGCGCGATCCATCATCGCGCGCTGCTCCGCCACTGCCATGCCAGGCACGGCATGGCTGCCCAGCAGTTCGGCGGCTTCTTCCACCACCGGGTCAATGCGGCGGGCCTTCAGGGCAGGCCCGCCCGCTCTATCACTCATAGCCGTAGGCGCGCAATCCAGCTTCGTTGTCGGCCCAGCCGCTCTTGACCTTGATGAACATCTCCAGGTAGACCTTGCCGTCGAACAGCTTCTCCATGTCGATGCGGGCCTCCGTGGAAATGGTCTTGAGCTTGGCGCCCTTGTTGCCGATGATCATGGCCTTGTGCCCATCGCGCTCGACCAGGATGGTGGCAAAGATGCGCCGCAGCCGGCCTTCGGTCTCGAATTTCTCGATGATGACCGTGCTGGTGTAGGGCAGCTCGTCGCCGGTCCAGCGGAACACCTTCTCGCGGATGATCTCCGAGGCCATGAAGCGCTCGCTGCGATCGGTCATGGAGTCGGCGTCGTACATCGGCTCACCTTCCGGCAAGTAAGGCCGGATGATGGCGAGCAAGCGCTCGATGTGATCGTGGGTCTTGGCCGACATCGGCACCACTTCCGCGAACTGGAACTGGTGCCCCATCTTTTCCAGGAAGGGCATCATCACCTCGGCCCGGTCCGCGCCAAGGCGATCCAGCTTGTTGGTGACCAGCAGCACCGGCACTTTCTTGGGCAGCAGCGACAGCACCTTCTCGTCGTCGGCGCCGTAGTAGCCGGCCTCAACCACGAACAGCACCAGGTCCACCGACGACAGGGTCGAGGTGACGGCACGGTTCAGCGAGCGGTTCAGCGCGCTGGCATGGCGGGTCTGGAAACCCGGCGTATCGACGAAGACGAACTGGGCGTCCTCGGTAGTCTGGATGCCAACGATGCGGTGGCGCGTGGTCTGCGCCTTGCGGGAGGTGATGCTGACCTTCTGGCCAACCAGCGCGTTCATCAGCGTGGACTTGCCGACGTTGGGACGCCCGACAATCGCCACGGTGCCGCAACGAAAGGCTGCGCTTGGGGTACCCGCGGCATCTTGCTGCGGATTGGTAGATTCGGTCATTCCTTCAACCTGAGAGACAACTGGGGATCGGGCGGCACCGGCTGCTTGCGCGTCTTGCCGGTGCGCTCGGCCCGGCTGCGCTTGAGCAACTGGGGCACGAGTTTTTGCACCTCGTCGAGCGCCAGCTTGGCGGCGGCTTGTTCGGCGGCACGGCGCGACGCGCCGGTACCGAACACCCGCACTTCCAGTTTAGGCACGGTGCACTCGACTTCAAACTGCTGATTATGCGCGGCGCCATGGGTGGCGATCACGTTATATTGCGGCAGGGCTATCTTGTGGCCTTGCAGGTACTCCTGCAACAGCGTCTTGGCATCCTTGCCCAGTGTGCGCGGATCCACCTGCTCGAGGATGGGGATGTAGAGCTTGCGGATCAGTGTGCGCGCACCTTCGAAGCCGGCATCGAGGAATACGGCGCCGACGATGGCTTCCAGCGCATCGGCAAGAATCGAAGGGCGGCGGAAACCGCCGCTCTTCAGTTCGCCCTCGCCCAGGCGCAGCGCTTCGGACAACTGCAGCATCTGGGCAATTTCATACAGCGCCTGCTGCTTGACCAGGTTGGCGCGCACGCGGGAGAGATCGCCTTCGTCGAGCTTGCTGAACATGCCGTACAGCATATCGGCCACGGCGCAGTTCAGCACCGAATCGCCCAGGAATTCCAGGCGCTCGTTGTGCAAGGCACTGTGGCTGCGGTGCGTCAGCGCCTGCTGCAGCAATTCTGGCTTGCTGAAGCGGTAGCCGAGGCGTTGCTGCAAGGCATCGAGGTTCATGTCAGTACTGCGTTCCCGAATAGGTAATCATAAGGCTCAGAGGGCCGTATAACGGCACCTCGTTACGGTAGGAAAAACCCACCGAGCGGATCGTGCCATTGTCGTCCTCGTGAATGTCCAGATCGTCGCTGCGCACAGCGGTGATACGGTCAATCTGTGCCTGCTTGGCGAAATAATCGGCCACTTCGCGTTTGTTGGATGCCTGTTGCTTGGCATAACTGATGGCGCGCTTGACCGAAAAGTACTCCAGCAAGCTTGGGATCGCCCTGACCGCCGGGATCACGATGCCTCCGACGATCAAGATGACGATCAGCAAGCTGCCAAGGGAGAATCCGCGCACCTTGTACCGCCCCGCCAGACGCGCCCTCCCCCTCCTTGAACCAACCTCCCGACGCGATTGATCCGTTTGTTCTGCCAGTGCCGTTTGACCAGCCTGACCCTTCTGACCACTCTGACCCTGTTGACCCATGTTGCGCTTTCCCTCGCTTGACTGGAGTGATTTATTCGCGCCGCGGAAGGCTTACTTGAACGCCCCCACGCGTCCGATATTGCCGAGGTTCATCCAGATCAGGAATGCCCGGCCGACAATATTCTGATCGGGCACGAAGCCCCAATAACGTGAATCCAGGCTGTTGTCGCGGTTGTCGCCCATCACAAAATAGTGACCTTGCGGCACCTTGCAGGTCAGCCCCTGCTGATTGTAAGTGCAGTTTTCGCGGAACGGAAAATCGGGGTCCGCGCCGGAGACAAACGGCGGCCGGTCGGCGTCGTTGAGGATACCGTGCTCCGGGCCGTCGGGCAGCTTCTCGCGGAAGTGCTTCGAATACGAAAGCCGTTCTTCATCCAGGTAATCGGGCAGCGGGCTGTAGTCGGCGGCCTTGCCGTTGATGGTCAGTCGCTTGTTCTGGTAGCTCACCACATCGCCCGGCACGCCGATCACACGCTTGATGTAGTCGAGGGACTGATCCTTCGGGTAGCGGAACACCATCACGTCGCCGCGCTTCGGGTCGCCGACCGAGAGGATCTTCTTGTTCACCACCGGCAGCCTGATGCCGTAGTCGTACTTGTTGACCAGGATGAAGTCGCCGATCAGCAGCGTCGGGATCATCGAGCCGGACGGGATCTTGAACGGCTCGACCACGAAGGAGCGCAGCACGAACACGGCCAGGATTACCGGGAAGAAGCTTGCGGAATACTCCAGCCACCAAGGCTGGCGCAGCTTTTCCTCGGCGAGGCGGCTACGCGACGTGTCGATCTCGCCGACGCCGTAGCGTCCCTGGAGATCGGCTTTGCGCGCATCGAACTCGGCCAGCGCGGACTGGGCGGAAAGCCGCCGCTGTTTCTCGAACACCAGTTTGTCGGCCACCCAGGCAATGCCCGTAATAACCACAAGCACAAAAAGGATCAGTGCAAAATTCATGTCGGCTAGATCGTCGTGTTGTTTTGATAGAGTCCGCGTCAACCACTGCCAGGAGCCTGCCGGCAGTGCCGGCGCGGCCCAGCCGGCTTACTTGTCGCCCACCTGCAGGATCGCGAGGAAGGCCTCCTGGGGAATCTCGACCGAACCCACTTGCTTCATGCGCTTCTTGCCTGCCTTTTGCTTCTCCAGCAGCTTCTTCTTACGCGAGATATCCCCGCCGTAGCACTTGGCAAGCACGTTCTTGCGCAGCGCCTTAACGTTCTCGCGCGCGATGATGTTGACGCCGATGGTGGCCTGGATGGCGACGTCGTACATCTGGCGCGGGATGATCTCGCGCATCTTGGACACGACTTCGCGGCCACGGTACTGCGAGTTGGAGCGGTGCACGATCACGGACAAGGCATCGACCTTGTCGCCGTTGATCAGGATGTCCACCTTGACCACGTCGGCGGCGCGATACTCCTTGAACTCGTAGTCCATCGAGGCGTAGCCGCGCGACACGGACTTCAGCCGGTCGAAGAAGTCCATGACGATTTCCGCCATCGGAATCTCATACGTAAGCTGCACCTGCTTGCCGTGATAGCTCATGTTGATCTGCGTGCCGCGCTTCTGCGTGCACAGCGTGATCACCGAGCCGACGTAAGCCTGCGGCATGTACAGGTTGACCGTGACGATGGGCTCGAGGATGTTCTCGATGCGGCTCGGGTCCGGCATCTTGGCCGGGTTCTCCACGATCAGCTTGGTCTTGTCGCGCATGTCGACCTCGTACACCACCGTCGGTGCGGTGGTGATGAGGTCCATGTCGAATTCGCGTTCCAGGCGCTCCTGCACGATCTCCATGTGCAGCAGACCCAGGAAGCCGCAGCGGAAGCCGAAGCCAAGCGCCTGCGACACCTCGGGCTCGTACTGCAGCGATGCGTCGTTGAGCTTGAGTTTTTCCAGCGATTCGCGCAGCGCTTCGTACTGGTTGGCTTCCACCGGGTACAGGCCGGCGAACACCTGCGGCTTGACTTCCTTGAAACCAGGCAGCGGCTCGGCCGCCTTGCGCGCCATGGTGGTGATGGTGTCACCCACCTTGGCGGCCTTCAATTCCTTGATGCCGGCGATCACGAAGCCCACCTGCCCTGCCTGCAGCGACTCGCGCGGCAGCGACTTGGGCGAGAACACGCCGACCTGCTCGACCAGGTGCTGCGAGCCCGTGGCCATCAGCAGGACCTTGTCCTTGGGCTTGAGGGTGCCGTTGACCACGCGCACCAGCATCACCACGCCCACGTAGTTGTCGAACCACGAGTCGATGATCAGGGCCTGCAGCGGAGCGGCGGGATCGCCCTTGGGCGGCGGCACGCGGGCGATCATCGCCTCAATGACGTCCTGCACGCCGAGGCCGGTCTTGGCCGAGCAAGGCGTGGCGTCATGCGCGTCGATGCCGATCACTTCCTCGATCTCGCGGATCGCGTTTTCGGGATCGGCCGACGGCAGGTCGATCTTGTTCAATACCGGCACCACTTCCACGCCGAGCTCGATCGCGGTGTAGCAGTTCGCGACGGTCTGCGCTTCCACGCCCTGCGAGGCATCGACCACCAGCAACGCGCCTTCGCAGGCGGACAACGAGCGGCTCACTTCATAGCTGAAGTCGACGTGTCCCGGGGTGTCGATGAGGTTGAGGTTGTAGATCTTGCCGTCACGCGCCTTGTAGCTCAGCGCGGCGGTCTGCGCCTTGATGGTGATGCCGCGCTCCTTCTCGATGTCCATCGAGTCAAGCACCTGCGCTTCCATCTCGCGATCGGACAGGCCTCCGCAGAGTTGGATGATGCGGTCGGCCAGGGTCGATTTACCGTGGTCGATGTGGGCGATGATCGAGAAATTGCGGATATGGTCCATCTGATACTCAGGGGTGCGCCGTTTCAGGCCACGAAGTGCCCGCGTGGGCACGCCGGGCGGCGCAGCAATTATGAACGGCCTGGAACTGGCGCCCTGCTGGGCGCACGCCGATCCCGGCCGCAGGTTGGTGACGCAGACTTTGCGCCAAAGTGCGATTTTACCGTATTTTCAAGGACTTCCGTATTGCGAAATGGACCACGGCGCTAGCCCTGCAGCCAGACCAGGCTTTGCCGGGCGCACTTATGTGCCATCGAACGCCCCATTACCCACCTGTTCGCCCGCCCGCGGCCCCGCATGTGCGGCCAACCACGCTCGCACCCGCTTTTCGTCAAGAAAGTAATGGCACAGCTCCACGTCCGGGCCGGCCGGGGAACCGGCCATCAGCACGGGCACCAACTCGTCGAAACGGGCTATGGCCGCCAGATCGGCATCCACGTCCACCTCGTGCAAGACAAAGGAAAAATCGCGCCGGAGCGACTCCAGCGCGATTTTCATGTCCTCGCACAGATGGCAGTAGCTCCTGCCATACAGTGTGAGATCGGCCATGATGGCGGCGCCGGTCAGCGCGAGGACATCGTGCCCGGCCTCAGGGTCAGCACCTGGGTGGCATCCCCGCGGCGCACGAACACCGCTGCGATCTTGGCTTTGTCGAGTCCCTTGACCAGTTCGTTGAACTGCTTAGGGCTGGTCACGTCGCTGTCACCCAACCGCAGGATGATGTCGCCCTGTCGAATGCCGGCACGCATCGCCGGACCATCCGCCTGCTCGACCTCGACCCCCGACTTGATCTTGAGCTCCTTGAGCTTTGCGTCGGGAATCTCATTGACGATCAATCCAAGCGCATTGGGCTTGGCCGCCGGCGGGGTGTTATCGTCGCGCGGTCCATTGCCGCGGGTTTTCACCTTCGCATCCGCATCCAGCTCGGCCACGGTGATGGACATCTCGCGCGTCGCGCCCTTGCGCCAGAGCTGCAGCGGAACGCGCGTGCCCGGCTTGATGTCGCCAACCATGCGCGGCAGATCCGACGCCTTCTCGATGTCGCGGCCGTTAAACTTGAGAATGATGTCACCAGCCTCGATCCCCGCCTTCTCGGCAGGGCCACCGGGCTCGACGCTGCCGACCAGCGCGCCCCGGGCGCGGCCCAGGCCGAGCGAATCGGCAACTTCCTTGGTCACATCACCGATTGCCACCGCGATGCGTCCGCGCGTGACCTTGCCGGTCGCCTTGAGCTGCTCGGTGACCCGCATGGCTTCGTCAATCGGGATGGCGAAGGAGATACCCATATAGCCGCCGCTGCGGCTGTAGATCTGTGAGTTGATGCCGATCACCTCGCCACGCAGGTTGATCAGCGGACCGCCAGAATTGCCGGGGTTGACCGCCACATCGGTCTGGATGAACGGCAGGTAGTCACCCGTATCGCGCCCCTTGGCGGAGACGATGCCTGCAGTCACGGTGTTATCGAGGCCAAAGGGAGAACCAATGGCCAGCACCCATTCGCCAGCGCGAACCTTGTCCGAATCGCCGAGCGTCAGCTTGGGCAGGCCGGTCGCCTCGACCTTGAGCAAGGCGACATCGGTGCGCTTGTCCGAGCCGATCAGCTTGGCCTTGAATTCACGCTTGTCGGGCAGCGTGACGTAGATGGTTTCCGCATCAGCAACAACGTGGGCATTGGTCATCACATAGCCATCCTGGCTAATGACAAAACCCGATCCCACGCCACGACTCTGCTCCTCGCCTTGCGGCGGCTGGCCACGGCGCGGGGCACCCGGCGGCGTGGGTGCACCTGGCATGGGCACGCCAAAGAAACGGCGGAAGAACTCTGCCATTTCGTCATCTTCCGTCCCCCCCGGCGTGCCGCGCGCGCGCACGCGCTCGGTGGTGCGGATGTTCACGACAGCCGGTCCGGCCTTTTCCACCAGATCGGTGAAGTCGGGCAGGTTATAGGATGGCGCGGCGGCCTGCGCGTGACTCAACTCCGCGACAAAGGGCGCAAAGGCGAGAATGGCAGCCATGAGCACGGTCCGAGCCAAGGCTGGAGATCTTGGTGACATCGTCGACTCCCGGGAAATCAGCGAAAAGAGGAAGAAAGCACAGGCGGCAGGGTTGCCGATCGGTGGCGGCCCACAGGCGGTGTTCACGCCTGCGGCAACGCCGCGATCCGGCCTAGTGGGCTTTCGGTGGTTTGTATTCTACCGCCGAGGCAAACTGCCTCACTGTGGCCGGCGGGACTTCACCCACCACGGTGATCCAGAAATCGGCTACGCGGCGTACCACGACCTGCGTGGCACCCAGCGAGGCGACGCCTTCGCGGCGCACGCGCTGCTCGGAAACCGGCTCGATAAACACCGACAGGCCGGTCAAGCCATCGCTGTAGACGACCTGGAGCACTTCGAAGACATTGCCGCGCGGGTTGGCCTGCGGTGCGCGCAGTTCTCCCAGCGGGCGGCGAACCTCGCGGATCTTCAGGAACCCCTTGACCGGAACCGCGATGCTCCAGCCTTCATCGGCAATATTGGCCGGATGGTTGGTCACCTCATAGTGAGTCCAGGAGCCGGAGTTCTTGATGGCCGTGAGAATGCGCTGCTTTTCCGATGGCACGCCGATATCGACTTGCGAAAAAGCAACCTGTTCCAGCACTTTGCCGCCCTCGCCCAGGGTCTGTGCACGCATCAGCAAGCCAGAATTCTTCTCCGCCCAAAGCCGCACGGCGTAGCGCGCCGCGTCATGCGGCTCGAGCGAAAAGACCTCGCACTCGACGCCAGCCACGCGCTCGCCCGGAAGCTTGCGCATATCGTAGATATCGAGCACATCGTTCTTGTTGGTGGCCAGCAGCGCCGGGAAACGATCCTTGGCCTCCTGCTTCTCCACCACCACCAGCTTGGCCTCGGGAATCAGGCTGTGGACGATGTCGTTCTGGCGCAGCACCTCGCGCGGCTTGCCGTCAAGGGTTTCAAGCCGTTCATACTCGTTGTTGACGAGATCGCTGTAGTGCTGGATACGCGATGCATGCATCACGCTGCCACGCTGATAAATCAGCGTGCCGACATAATTCTCGCGCTGGGCCGCGCGATGGATCTTGTTGAGCCAGGCCGTTGCGTCGCGACGGGCCAGCGTATTGTCCGGCGGCTGCGCAGTTGCCGCAGCCGCAGTCAGACACAAGGCCAGAAAAAAGGACCTGCGAAGGGCCCTAATTCTGTGTGCGCCCGCTACGTTGGCGGGCGACCATCCTTTATGCATGTCCGGCATTATTCCTGCGAATTGTCCTGAGAGAAGTTTGCGCTGTTAGCCACTTGGCGCATGGTCGGCACTACCGCATCGGTGGCAACCGAGACGCGGTGAGCGCGAAGATATTCATCCAGACGGGGATCGCGGATCATCTGCGCGTTATCGGCGGAGACAGTCACGATGCCGCCAGCCTTGGGCGCTGCAGGTTGCTCGACACGCGCCACTACCGCATCCGGTGTGCCGAGGTCGGCGGCGCCGCGCATCTGCGGCACGGCTACCCAGCTGACGGCGGCCACTGCAGCGGCAATCGCGGTGCTCGGCATGACGCGCCGCACCCACGACGGCTTGAACAGCAGGCGATGAGCCGACGACGCCTTGGCGACGGCGGGCACCAGCACATGCGGCTCACTGTCCAGACGAGCGGAAAACCGGGAAAGAAAGTCATCGGTCGAGCCGGCATGCGTCAGTTCTTCCGAACGCAGGGCATCGCCAATCAATTGATAAGAGGCCCAACTCGCCATGCCTGCCTCGCTTTTCGCGAGATCCAACACGGCGTTTACTTCGTGCGGCGCCAGCTCGCCATCCATCAGCACGGAGATTTGCTCCGCTGCTTCCACTTCATGAACCGACTGCTTATGAGCCTGACCCATTTCCCACCCCTAGAAAAACCATTGAACAACCGACAATCCCGTCTACTGCTTTGTCGTTTTTCGATGCAGGAATAGGCTGCAACGCTGGCCGCACGACATTTTATTTACTGCTTACCACTAGGTATCACTACCTACTACCACCGCTTGCCCTCTGCTGTTCCGAGCAGCGGGCGCAATTTATCGGCAATCGCCTCGCGCGCCCGGAAGATGCGTGACCGGACCGTGCCGATCGGGCAACCCATGGCTTCCGCGATCTCCTCATAACTGAGGCCCTCGATCTCGCGAAGGGTGATGGCGGTGCGCAATTCCTCGGGCAGTGCTTCCATCGCGCGGTTGACCGTCTCGGCCACCTGGCGGGTATGGAGCATCGACTCCGGCGTATTGATATCTCTTAGTTGCTCACCGTCCGCAAAAGTTTCAGCCTCTTCGGCATCGATATCACTGGAGGCTTCCGGCCGGCGCCCCTGGGTCGCCAGGTAGTTCTTCGCCGTGTTCACCGCAATCCGGTACAACCAGGTGTAGAACGCCGACTCACCGCGAAATTGCGGCAACGCACGATACGCCTTGATGAAGGCGTCTTGTGCCACATCCTCCACTTCCGCGGAATCCCGCACCAAACGCGAAATGAGCCTGATGATCTTGCGGTGGTATTTCACCACCAACAATTCAAAGGCCCGCTTATCGCCCTGCTGGACGCGTTCAACGAGGAGCTGATCGGCTTCGCGTTCGCTCACGAATATTTCACCTGCAGTGTATCTCTTGGTATCGTCTTCACGACAAACGTTGTATTTTACCTACGTTGCGGACCGCACGGTCAGTGCGTTGCAACGCATATTGTGAAGAATGGTTGAAATAGCCGCACATCAGCCGGCCTCGCCGGCCGCCGGGCCTTCACGGCGCGCAACCCGAATAGTGCGCCTCAGGGCGCGCAAAGCGCTGGCACCGGCAAATGCGCGATTGACCACCAGCACACGTGGTGGCCGTCCGGCCACCGGCTCCAGGGCCAGCACGAGCGCCAGCTCGCCCAGTTCCCAGCTGGATTCCACCCTCGCTATCGCGCGGCTGCCGTCCGGCATATCGACCAGGATGCCAGGCCGGCCGGTACGGTCCCGCCCTGGCGCAAGGCCGCCGTAGGCACAGGCGGCACCGTGCCAGAGCTTGGGCCAATGCCAGGCCAGCCAGCCGCACAACCCGGCCAGGCCGGCTACCAACAGCCACTGCGTGAAATCCCAGCCTTGCGCCGAGCGCCCCAGTTCCTGCACGCCTTGCCAGGCCAGCAACGCGAACGTTGCCAGCTCGCAGGCCAGGAACAGCACCAAGGCCCACCGCAAGGGATGGATCCTGGAACGCAAAGGGGAAGCCACCCGGCGGCCGCCGGGTTCAGGCGCGACGGAAGACAAGCGTGCCGTTGGTGCCGCCGAAGCCGAAGTTGTTTTTCACCGCCACATCGATCTTCAGTTCACGTGCCGTATTGGCCACGTAATCCAGGTCGCACTCGGGATCCTGGTTGAAGATGTTGATGGTCGGCGGCGACACCTGGTGGTGCAGCGCCAGCACGGTGAAGACCGACTCAAGCCCGCCCGCGCCACCCAGCAAGTGGCCAGTCATCGACTTGGTCGAGTTGACCGCCAGCTTGTAGGCATGATCGCCAAAGGCCAGCTTGATCGCTTCGGTCTCGTTCTTGTCACCAAGCGGAGTCGAGGTGCCGTGCGCATTCAGGTAGCCGACTTCATCCGCATTGATGCCAGCATCCCTGAGGGCGTTGGCCATGCAGCGGCGGGGGCCGTCCATATTGGGCGCGGTCATGTGGTAAGCGTCGCCGCTCATGCCGAAGCCGATCAGCTCCGCATAGATCCTGGCGCCACGCGCCTTGGCCGACTCGTACTCCTCGAGCATGACCACACCGGCGCCCTCGCCCAGCACGAAGCCATCGCGATCCTTGTCCCAGGGGCGGGAGGCGGCTGCGGGGTCATCGTTACGGGTCGACAGCGCACGCGCTGCGGCAAAACCGCCAATGCCCAGCGGGGAGACGGTGGATTCAGCGCCACCGGCCAGCATCACGTCGGCGTCCCCCGCCTGGATCAGGCGGGCCGCCAGGCCAATGCTGTGCAGGCCGGTGGTGCAAGCCGTGACCGCGGCCAGGTTGGGACCCTTGAGTCCATGGATGATGGACAGGTGGCCCGAGATCATGTTGATGATCGAGCCAGGCACGAAGAACGGGGAGATCCGGCGCGGACCGCGATTGGTCAGCTCCGCGTGGGTATCCTCGATCATCGGCAGGCCGCCGATGCCCGATCCGACCAGCACGCCAATGCGGTCGGCATTGGCTTCGGTCACTTCGTAGCCGCTATCCTTCAGCGCCTGCGAACCCGCTGCGATGCCATAGTGGATAAAGGTATCCATATGGCGGGCTTCCTTGGCCGGGATGTAGTCCTCGGCGTTGAACCCCTTGACCTCGCCAGCGAAGTGCACGGCAAGCGCGGAATGATCGAATTTGGTGACGGTGGCAATGCCAGACTTGCCGGCAACCAGGTTGGCCCAGCCTTCGGCAACCGTGTTTCCGACCGGAGACACAAGGCCAAGCCCAGTGACGACGACGCGACGACGGCTCACTATGATTTCCTACGGGTACGTGAAGCAAAACCGGATTGGGAATCGATGCCAGCCAACGGCCAGCAACTGGCCGCACCGACACCGGCGCAACGCATCCAATTGTGCTTCTTCGAACAGACGAAAGCCACAGAAAACAACGCAGCGGACCCATGGACCCACGCGCCTGCCTTCTGTGGCTCGGAATTCAGATACGACAGGCTTAAGCCTTGACGTGTGCAGTGGCGTAATCGATTGCCTGTTGCACGGTCGTGATCTTCTCGGCTTCCTCATCAGGAATTTCCATGCCGAATTCATCTTCCAACGCCATCACCAGTTCAACCGTGTCGAGCGAGTCAGCGCCCAGGTCGTTCACAAACGACGATTCGGTCTTGATGTCTGCCTCGGCCACGCCGAGTTGCTCTGCCACGATTTTCTTGACGCGTTGTTCGATATTGTCCATGTAACCCTCCAGGGAAGTTCGACAAAAAGTGGGCGCATTTTAGCAGGTTTGGGCCATAAAAATGCCCCCCGCCATCTATTGCAAGAACTGCGCCCGATCAGTTTTAAAAATAACCACTTCGCACAGCTTCTGCCGGCTTCTCCCTCGAAACCGGCCACTGCACAAGGTGATCAATTCATGTACATGCCACCATTCACATGGAGCGTTGTACCAGTGATGTAGGCCGCCTGCGGACCTGCCAGGAAGGCCACCGCATGCGCGATGTCTTCCGGCTGGCCGAGCCGGCCCAACGGGATCTGCGTCTTCAGTGCAGCATGCTGCTCTTCCGACAGGACCTTGGTCATGTCGGTATCGATAAAGCCCGGCGCCACGCAATTGACGGTGACGTTGCGGCTGCCGATCTCGCGTGCGAGCGCGCGGCTCATGCCTTCCACGCCGGCCTTGGCCGCCGCGTAGTTCATCTGGCCCGGGTTGCCGGTCGAGCCGACCACCGAGGTGATGTTGATGATACGGCCACCGCGGGCCTTCATCATTGGGCGCAGCACGGCGCGCGACAGGCGGAACACCGCCGTCATGTTGGTCTCGATCACCGCGCTCCAGTCCTCGTCCTTCATGCGCATGGCGAGCTGGTCCTGGGTAATGCCGGCGTTGTTCACCAGCACGCCCAGGCTGCCATGCGCCTTGACCAGTTCGTCGATCAGCGCTTCTGACGCCGCCGCATCATTGACGTTGAGCACGGCGCCGCGGCCCTTGCCGCCAGCTGCCGCCAGATATTCGCTGATGGCTGCTGCACCCGCCTCGCTGGTGGCGGTACCCACCACCGTGGCACCCTGGGCGGCCAGTTCCAGTGCGATGGCGCGGCCAATGCCGCGCGATGCGCCGGTTACCAGCGCGACCTGGTTTTCCAGAAATTTTGTCATTGCGTTGGTCCTTGTTTACTTCAGCAGCGCCAGCGTGTCCTGCAGCGAGGCCGGGTCGAAGATCGCTCCGCCCACCAGGCTGCCGTCGATGCGCTTGGTCATGCCGGCCAGCACCTTGCCGGGGCCGCACTCAATCACATGGGTCACGCCTTCGGCAGCGATCTTCTGCACGCACTCGACCCAGCGCACCGGGGCTGCGGCCTGGCGGACCAGCGCGTCCTTGATGGCTTGCGGGTCATTGACGATGGCCACATCGACGTTGTTCACCAGCGGAATCGACGGTGCGGAAAACACCATGCCGGCCATGCGCTCGCGCAGGCGGTCCGATGCGGGCTTGAGCAGCGACGAGTGGAACGGTGCCGACACCGGCAGCGGCAGCGCGCGCTTGGCGCCACGTGCCTTGGCCAATTCGCAGGCCTTCTCCACGGCACCCTTGTTGCCAGCGATCACCACCTGCAACGGAGCGTTGAAGTTCACGGCCTCCACCACGCCGGCGCCGGTCGCCGACGCTTCGGCGCAAGCGGCGCGCACGTCATCGTCGGACAGCCCCAGGATGGCCGCCATGCCACCCTCGCCAACCGGCACGGCTTCCTGCATGGCTTGTGCGCGGAAGCGCACCAGCGGCACCGCATCAGCAAAGGGGATCACTCCGGCTGCCACCAGCGCGGAATATTCACCCAGGCTGTGCCCCGCCACCACGGCCGGAGCCGGACCGCCGGCGTCGAGCCAGGCGCGGTAGATGGCCACCGCGGCGGTCAGCATCACCGGTTGCGTGTTGGTGGTGAGGTTCAGGTCCTCGGCCGGGCCTTCGGCGATCAGTTGGCCCAGGTCCTGCCCAAGCGCGGCGGATGCCTCATCCAGCGTGGCACGAACTACCGCATTGCCGGCAAAGGCGTTGAGCATGCCAACTGCCTGCGAGCCTTGCCCTGGGAATACAAAGGAGAATTTCATCGCAATCGAATCGTAAAGATGAATAGCGCCAGGTCGGCGCAGCGGCATGACACCGCCACGCCGGCCCGAATATTACATGCGCAGCAGTACCGCGCCCCAGGTGAAGCCGCCACCCACGCCTTCCATCAGCACGTGATGCCCTGCGCCGATGCGGCCATCGCGCACCGCCACGTCGAGCGCCAGCGGGATCGAGGCAGCCGAGGTGTTGCCGTGCTCATGCACCGTAGCCACCATGCGCTCGGCGGGCAGGCCAAGCTTCCTGGCCGTGCTTTGCATGATGCGGATATTGGCCTGGTGCGGGATCAGCCAGTCGACCTTTTCCGCCGGGAACTGCGCGCCCGCGAGTGCTTCGCGCGCTACCTTGTCGAGCACGGTGACCGCCAGCTTGAACACCGCCTGGCCATCCATGTGCAAGAAGGGGTTGCCGGTGATATTGCCGCCCGAGACGTTGCCCGGCACGCACAGGATATCCACGTGGCTGCCGTCGGAGTGCATCGCCGACGACAGGATGCCGGGCTCCTCGGAGGCCGACAGCACGACTGCGCCGGCACCGTCGCCGAACAGCACGCAGGTGGTGCGGTCGTTGAAATCCAGGATGCGGGAAAACACTTCCGAGCCAATCACCAGCGCATTGCGGTGTGAACCGCTGCGGATGAATTTCTCGGCGGTGGCCAGCGCATAGACAAAGCCGGAGCACACCGCTTGCAGGTCGAACGCCGCGCAGTTGTTGGTGATACCAAGCTTCTGCTGCACCAGGCAGGCGGTACTGGGGAAGACGAAATCGGGCGTGGAAGTGGCAACGATGATCAGGTCGATGCTCTGGCGATCGATGCCGGCAGCCTCCAGCGCGCGCTCCGCCGCCTTGACGGCGAGGTCACTGCTGGTGACATCCGGCTCGGCCCAATGGCGGGCCGAGATGCCACTGCGCGAAAAGATCCATTCGTCGCTGGTCTCGATGCCCTTCTCAGCCAGTTGCGCCGCGATATCTTGGTTAGTGACGCGCCGCGGAGGCAAATAGCTCCCGGTCCCGATGATTTTTGCGTAGCTTGTCATGTAATGTCGGATCGATCGTCTGGCCACGGGTCGTCGCCCGCGGCATCTACATCAAGACCTCAGGCGGCGTGCGGGCTTGGACTGGAATCCTCGGCGCCTGACTGCGGGCCGGTAGCCGGAGTGCTGTTACCTGACTTGTTGGCGAAGGCCTGAATGGTGCGTTCGATCACACCATTCCTGGCCGCATCATACCCGCGTTTGATAGCCCACTCAAAAGCGTGCGCGTCGGCGGAACCATGACTTTTGACAACCAGCCCGCGCAAGCCGAGCAGGGACGCGCCGTTGTAGCGCGCCGGGTCCAGGCGCCGGGACAATCGCTTGAGTACCGGCAAAGCCAGGACCGCCAGCAGCTTGGTAAACCACGAACGCGTGAATTCTTCCTTGATCATGTTGGCGATCATCTTGGCCAGCCCTTCGCTGCTCTTTAGCGCGACGTTGCCGACAAAGCCATCGCACACCACGATATCGGTGGTGCCCTTGAAGATGTCGTTGCCTTCCACGTTGCCGTAGAAGTTGAGTTCCGAAGCGCGCAGCAGCTCACCCGCGCGCTTGACCACATCGTTGCCCTTGATCACTTCCTCGCCGATGTTAAGCAGGCCGACGCTCGGGCGTTCCTTATGATCCACCACGGCAACCATGGCCTCCGCCATGCGCGCGAACTGCAGCAGGTGCTCGGGCTCGCAGTCGGCATTGGCACCGAGGTCTAGCACCGTGGTACCCCAGCCCTGCTCGTTGGGAATGGTGGTAGCGATAGCCGGCCGCTCGATGCCTTCGAGCGTTTTCAGCACATAGCGCGACACCGCCATCAGGGCGCCGGTATTGCCCGCCGAGATGCATGCGCCAGCCAGTCCCTCCTTCACCTGGGTCACCGCCACGCGCATCGAGGAATCCTTCTTCCTGCGCAGCGCTACTTCAACGGGGTCATCCATGGTGATGACTTCGGACGCGGTCACAATGCGCACGCGCGGATGGTCGAGCGCATGCAGCTTCTTGAGCTGCGGCTCGATGCTGTCCCGCAAGCCGACCAGCACCACTTCGGCGTCGCTATGGCTTGAGAGAAAACTGATCGCCGCTGGTACGGTCACGCAGACACCGTGATCGCCACCCATGCAGTCGATAGCTAGTTTGATCGTCATTGTTTCCTGGTGCAGAAGCGCTGGTCGGCGTGACTTGAAATCCTGGCTCCCGAGCCGGGCAGGCATGACCCTGACCAGCCGGTGGCAACCCGACGGCACTCCCGGAGCGCTCCACGGCGAGATCTGGCGCCGCCCTCGCCGCCGCGCATGGCATCTAGCCATGCACTCAGCTTGAGCCGGCGGCGCAAATCGGCCCGATGGAAGCCTGCGCTACGGTTTGCGCTGCGAGCGCGCAACAAAAAAGCGGCAACGATTTTGCCGCTTTTTTGTTTTTGACCTAACAACGTGCGCGTACGAGACGCAAAGTCACGCCGAACGATCTGTCAGTCGTTCTTGGTCTTGATGACCTTGCGGCCACGATAGTAGCCGTTCGGGCTCACGTGGTGACGCAGGTGGGTTTCGCCCGTGGTCGGCTCCACTGCCAGCGCTGCCGTGGTCAGGTGGTCGTGCGAGCGATGCATGCCGCGCTTGGAGGGCGACTTCTTGTTCTGTTGAACTGCCATGATGACTCCTTCGAGAATTTTTCAATGGTAACACACGCATCCCGCACGAGGCGTAGCCGGGCCCGGCCGGATGCTGATCCTGGTGCCTTCGAACGTTGCCAGATGCCGGCGAACCGGCTTCAGTGCTTCGTTTTCAGGCCGGCCAGCGCCGCAAAGGGCGAAGGCCGTTTTTCTTCTTCCGGCAGAACCTCTGGTTCAGGTTCCGCCTGTCCGTCCACCCCGGTCACGAGACTTTCGTGCACCGTGGGGCAAACGTCATGCTTGGGCGCCACCGGCAAAGCCAACAGCACTTCATCTTCAATCAGCGTCAGCAGGTCAAAGCGCTTGGAGCCAACAATCACATCGAGCTCGTCATCGTCCATGGGCGCCGCATCGGCATCCGCCTCGCTGGCGACCACCTCGAAACACATGTCCGTGGCGATCGGCTGCTCGTAGACCCGCAGGCAGCGCTGGCAATCCAGCCAGACCCGGCCATTCACGGCCAGGTCGACGAACAGGCGCTCCACCGCGGGCTTGCCGGGCTCGCTCGCCTCTTCCTCGACAAAGCCGGAAAGCGCGTAGCTGAACACCTCGTCCGTCGCCGACGCTGGCGCTTGCGCCGCAGTCTCGGCTATGATGCGCGGCAAATCGCGTGCGGCAACTTCGCCGGTGGCGTCGTCGCCAGCGCGGCAGAACGCAAAGAGATCGAGCGCGCGCAGGTCAATCGGCTGGGTCATGTCTTATCGTGCCGTCATGCCGGGAGGCATCCCGGAGGATCGCGGCTTCGACGCATTTTTACGTATACCTGACATATACCTGTATAACGCACCGTCGAAACGTGACTCGGAAGCTACACAACACCGGAAAAAACACGGTATTGCGCCGGACTTGCTTGGCTAAACGCGAGATTATACGTCGATTCTGCTGCCGCGGTCAAAATTTTGGAAGACGGCCATTCGCCGCTTTCCCTTTTCGCTCAATTACTTATGTCGCAAACTTCCCGCCCCACCCTGATCCTGGGTTCCAGCTCACGTTATCGCCGCGAATTGCTGGAGCGCCTGCGCATTCCTTTCGAGGTGGCGATTCCCGACATCGACGAAACGCCACAGCCTGGCGAAAGCCCCGAGGCCACCGCGCTGCGGCTCTCCCACGCCAAGGCACAGGCCATTGCCGAGCGGCATCCGGGCACCCTGGTCATCGGCTCCGACCAGGTCGCCACGCTGGACGGCAGGCAGATCGGCAAACCCGGCTCCCACGAGAAGGCCCTGGCGCAATTGCAGTGGATGCGCGGCCGTACCGTCACTTTTCACTCCGCGTTATGCCTGCTTGACAGTCGTAACGGCGAGGCTCAACTGGCGGATATCCAGACGCGCGCGACTTTCCGCGATCTTTCCGACCAGGAGCTGGACGCCTACCTGCGCATCGAGCGCCCTTATGATGTCGCGGGCAGCGCCAAATCCGAAGGACTGGGCATCGCCCTACTCTCGCATATGGAGTCCGACGATCCCACCGCGCTGGTAGGCCTGCCCCTGATCGCGCTGACCAATATGCTGCGCCAGGCCGGCTACCCTTTCTTCCAGGACTAAGGGCTTCGCCCACCCCGCGCCAAGCCACAGAAGACAAATGAGAACCCAAGCATGAGCGGCACCCTGTACCTGATCCCCAACACCTTGGGCAAACGCGACGAGTTCGACCCGCTCGCGGATGTCATTCCGGCTGGCGTGCAGCAAATCACGGCCAGCCTGGACTACCTGGTGGCGGAAAATGCCAAGACGGCACGCGCCTTCCTGAAGAAACTCAGCGAAACCTGCCCGCTGGGCAAGCCAATCCAGCAGATCGAGATCCGCGAACTCAACGTCAATACGCGCGAAGGCGAACTGGCCACACTGCTGGCACCGATCCGCGAAGGGCGCGACGGCGGCCTGCTGTCGGAAGCCGGCGTGCCGGCGGTGGCCGATCCCGGCGCCAACCTGGTGCGCCTGGCTCACACCAAGGGCGTGCGCGTGCGCCCGCTGGTGGGCCCGAGCTCGATTCTGCTGGCCGTCATGGCGTCCGGCCTCAATGGCCAGAGCTTTGCTTTCAACGGCTACCTGCCGGTGGATGCCGGCGAGCGCGCCAAGCGCCTGCGCGAGCTGGAGCAGCTATCGCGCAAGGCACGCCAGACCCAGGTCTGGATCGAGACGCCGTACCGCAATGGCCCCTTGCTGGAAGCGATGCGCCAGCATTGCGCAGGCACCAGCCTGCTGTCGATCGCGGTAGACCTGACCTTGCCAAGCGAGACGATCGTCACGCTGCCCATCTCCGATTGGCGCCCGGAGCGGCTGGCACTGAACAAGCGCCCGGCCATTTTCTCCTTGCTGGCAGCCTGAGCGACGGTCGGCCAACGAAGAAACAAACGAAAAATGGGGCGTTTTCGCCCCATTTTTTACTCCGTGCCCAGCTCGGCTGGCTTAATGCATGGCCTGCACGCGCGTGCCGAACAGCATGGTCTTCATCGCCGCCGTGCCCATCGCCGCGCCGAAACGCTTGGCTACCCGCTCCGCAATATTCTCCTTGACGGTGTAGTCGACGATGTCCTCTGCCTTGAAGAGATCCCGCGCCACGTAATCCGCGTTACCCAGGCCGTCGGCCAAGCCCAGCTCAACGCTGCGCTCGCCGGACCAGAACAAGCCGGAGAACAGGCCCGGATCGTCCTTCAGGCGATCGCCTCGGCCTTCCTTGACCACGTCGATGAACTGCTGGTGGATCTGCTTGAGCATGGTTTCGGCATATTGCTTCTGCCTAGGCACCTGCGGCGAGAATGGGTCGAGCATGCCCTTGTTGGCGCCAGAGGTATAAAGCCGGCGCTCGACGCCCAGCTTGTCCATGAGCCCGGTGAAGCCAAAGCCGTCCATCAACACGCCGATCGAGCCGACGATGCTAGCCTTGTCGACATAGATCTTGTCGGCCGCCGCCGCCACGTAATAGCCGCCCGAGGCGCAGATCTCCTCCACCACCACGTAGAACGGCTTGGCGGGATAAAGCGTCCGCAGGCGCCGGATCTCGTCGTTGATCATGCCGGCCTGTACCGGCGAGCCACCCGGCGAGTTGATCTTGAGGATGATCCCGGCGGCATTGGTATCGGCAAATGCGGCTTGCAGGGCTGCGTTGATCGATTCGGCGCTGGCCGGCGTCCCCGCAGCGATCTCGCCGTCGAGCGACACCATCGCCGTATGGCGACCGCTCGTGGCAATGGTGCCGTCGCCCTTGAAGTCGAAAACGGCAAAGAAAATCAGCACTAGCAGAGCGAGCCCGGCGAAGCGGAAGAAAATGCGCCAGCGGCGTGCCGCGCGCTGCTCGCGCAGCGTCGCCATCAGCACCCTTTCCAGCACATCCCGCTCCCAGCCTGTCCCCGTGGGGACGGGGCCGACGTCACGACCGGCCATGCGCGCCTGGCGCTGGCCGGCTTCTCTCTGCGAAGCAGCATCTCCGGCGCGCAGCTCTTGCTCCAGCGGGTAATCGGCCTGCGAGGCGGTTTCCAGCCGGTCATCCCCCGCCCCGGGCGCCCCGGCGCTGGCCGAAGCCACCGGTTCCTGCGCCTTGCCGGGTTCGTCCTGCGGCGGTTTTTGCTGTTCAGTCATGCAGTTGGCTCTTGATTATGAATAGATAGGCGGGCCGGGGCGCCGGGCCTGCCGGCTGCCCGCTAGCCCGCGGGTGCTTCGTATGGACTTTCAGGCAGCCAGTACACATTGCCGTCGCGCTCTTCGACGCGCAGCTTGGACAATGAAGCGCCCCGGCAGGGGCCGCCCACGCACAAGCCGCTGTCGGGCGCATAAACCGCGCCATGTGTCGCGCACATCAAGTATAGGCCCGAGGACTCGAAAAACTGTCCCTCCTGCCAATCGAGCTCCATCGGCACATGCGCGCACTGGTTCAGGTAGCCGTGGACAGCCCCCTCGAAGCGCACGACAAACGCGCTCACGGCGCGCCCACCCACTTCGACCACAAAACGCACCCCGGCGCCGCCGTCAGCCAGGTCCTCGGCCGCACACAGGTGACGCGCGCCCCTCATCCCCTGGCCCGTTGCGTCAAGCATGCGCCAGCAGCCAGTCTTTCAGGTCGGCGATGGACGTCGCGCAATGCAGAGGCGCCATCGCGCGCAGGGCGTCCGCGGGATGCGCGCCGTAGCCTACGCCGATGCCCGCCGCGCCGGCATTGGCCGCCATCTGCAGGTCGTGGGTGGTATCGCCGATCATCACCGTGCGCTCCATGTCCTGCCCCAGTTCGCGGGTCAGCTCTTGCAGCATGGCCGGGTGGGGCTTGGAAAAGGTCTCGTCGGCGCAACGCGTGCCGTCGAACAGGCGCACGAGGTCGGTTGCTTCCAGGGCGCGCTGCAGGCCGACGCGGGTCTTGCCCGTCGCCACGCCAAGGAAATAGTGCTCGGCGCGCAGGGCTTCCAGCATCTCGCGCACCCCGTCGAACAGCACCAGTTCGGCGTCGCGGGTCAGGAAGTGGAAACGGTAGCGCTCGGCCAGCCGGGGATAGTCGGCGGGATCGAGCGTGGGCACGGCGTACGACAGCGCGTCCTTGAGTCCCAGCCCGATCACGTGACTGGCGGCGCTGTCGTCGGGCACCGGCAAGCCGAGGTCGCGGCTGGCCAGCTGGATGCATTTGGCGATGGTCGGGGTGGAATCCATCAGGGTTCCATCCCAGTCGAACACGATCAGGTCGAAGCGTTGCCTGGCCATGAATATCCTTGTTAGCGCCTTAGTCGGCGGCGCGCAGGTTACGGGCTTGCTGCAGGAACGCTTCGCACTCCGGCGGCATGGGTGCAACTACAGTGGTGATTTCTCCACTTATCGGATGCGTAAATGTCAGGCTGTGCGCGTGCAGGAACATGCGCTTGAGCCCAGGATTGGCGCCGCTGCGGGCCAGCGCCTTGTTGAGGGCGTAATCGCCGTATTTTTCGTCGCCCAGGATCGGGAAGCCCGAATGCGCCAGATGGACCCGGATCTGGTGGGTCCGCCCTGTCTTCAACTCGGCCTCGAGCAAGGTGTAGCCGGGCATGACCTCGAGCCGGTTGAACACAGTATGCGAGGCAATGCCATCTTCCTGCACCCGCACGCGGCGCTCGCCTTCCGGGGTGGTGTACTTATATAGGGGGAATTTCACGTGCTGCCGGGCATTCTCGAAATGCCCCGCCACACAGGCGAAGTAGCGCTTGTCCAGCGCACTGCCGCGCATCTGCTCATGCAGGTTCACCAGCGCCGTACGCTTCTTCGCAAGCACCAGCAGGCCGGAGGTCTCGCGGTCGAGACGGTGCACAAGCTCCAGGAACCTGGCCTGCGGGCGGGCGCGCCGCAATTGCTCGATCACGCCGAATGCCACGCCAGAGCCGCCATGCACGGCCACGCCGGCAGGCTTGTTGATCACCAGCAGGTATTCATCCTCGAAGACCACCGGAAAGCTGGCCGGCGGCACGAACTTGCCGGCATCGGGTGCCGAAGCCGCCACACGCATAGGCGGAATCCGTACCACATCGCCCAACTGCAGGCGATAGGTGGCGTCGACCCGCCCCTTGTTCACACGCACTTCACCCGACCTCAGGATGCGGTAGACATGGCTCTTGGGCACCCCTTTCGAGAGCTTCAGGAGGAAGTTGTCGATACGCTGGCCATCGGCTTCGTCGCCAATCGTTACGTACGCCACCTGGGGCCCGGCCGCGGCGGGCCGCACCTCTTTTTCAATTTGATGGCGTAACTCATTCATTTTCAATATAATTTCCTCGCTGTTCCGGCCAAAGACCGGCAGCGCAAGTCAGGTGTAGGCGATTCGTCGTATTTTACACTTCGGGTTGCCGCCAACCCTGCCAGCCTCCCGCTTCTTTGCGTACCACGCGAGCCCGGGGCTGGTAAATGGCAGCAAAAACGCAGCACGCACGGTATCGCCCGCGCAGGAAGTCGCCCAAAGGCAACTTCGGCGCTGACGGCGGTCACGTGGGAGTAGTGTTCAGGTAGAACAGAATTTGATAGTGGATGCCCACCCGGCATCCACTCTGGTGAGAGAAGTCCCGCCCGCACCGGGAAACGGTGCCGCCGGCATGCTTCCAACGCCGCCTGACTGGTTATACCGGCGCCCGGTCGCAGAACTCCAAGAAGCAGTAGGTGCGCCCGCCAGGAGATGTCAGGAAGCGAAGCAGCATTGCCGTGACGACAAACTTGCTCTTTGACGCGTCTAGCCCTTCCGCGGCCGGCCGCGGTGCGATGGCGCCTCTTTGCGCCCGCACCGCCGCCATGCCAGCCGGAAACCCGCTGGGTCGCTGCGCAAAGCAGCACACCGGCGTTCTCTCCGACCATGCGGACGGCGCTTTCGACGTCGTTACCTCTCTTTCACCCGTGCCCAGCCGGCCGCGCTCATTTGCGCGACGGCGCTTTCGGCAATTCTCGCGCCCTCACTCGCTCCCTCGCGTGCTCCACGGAACGAACGCCGCGGGCACCGCATGCCGGTGCAATCCGCGGCATTGAGTGAGGTAATGCGATGAAACGCATGCTTTTCAACGCGACGCAGCAAGAGGAACTGCGCGTCGCCATCGTCGATGGTCAGAAGCTGATCGACATCGACATCGAAGCCGCCGGGCGCGAACAGCGCAAGGGCAACATCTACAAGGGTGTCATCACCCGGATCGAGCCCTCGCTGGAAGCCTGCTTCGTCAACTACGGCGAAGAACGCCACGGTTTCCTGCCCTTCAAGGAAGTCGCACGCGCCTTTTTCAAGGAAGGCGTGGACGTGCGCAACGCGCGCATCCAGGACGCGTTGCATGAAGGCCAGGAACTGATCGTCCAGGTAGAAAAGGAAGAGCGCGGCAACAAGGGCGCGGCGCTGACCACCTTTATCTCGCTGGCCGGCCGTTACCTGGTGCTGATGCCCAACAACCCGCGCGGCGGCGGCGTATCGCGCCGCATCGAGGGCGAGGACCGCCAGGAACTGCGCGAGACCATGGGCCAGCTGGCCGTGCCCGAGGGCATGAGCATCATCGCCCGCACCGCGGGCATCGGCCGCTCGGCCGAAGAGCTCCAGTGGGACCTGAACTACCTGCTGCAGCTGTGGAAGGCCATCGACGGCGCCGCCGGCGACAACAAGGCCCCGCTGCTGATCTATCTCGAGTCCAGCCTGGTGATTCGCGCCATCCGCGATTATTTCCAGCCGGATATCGGCGAGATCCTGATCGACACCGACGAAATCTACGAGCAGGCCCGCGCCTTCATGAGCGTGGTCATGCCCGACAACATGAACCGCGTGAAGAAGTACCGGGACGACGTCCCCCTCTTCTCGCGCTTCCAGATCGAGCACCAGATCGAGTCGGCGTACTCGCGCATGGTGATGTTGCCCTCGGGCGGCGCCATCGTGATCGACCACACCGAAGCCCTGGTCTCGGTGGACGTGAACTCGGCCCGCGCCACCAAGGGCGCCGACATCGAGGAAACCGCGCTGCGCACCAACCTCGAAGCCGCCGACGAAATCGCCCGCCAGCTGCGCCTGCGCGACCTGGGCGGCCTGATCGTGATCGACTTCATCGACATGGAAGCCAGCAAGGCCCAGAAGGACGTGGAAACGCGCCTGAAGGATGCACTGCGCCATGACCGTGCCCGTGTGCAGATGGGCAAGATCAGCCGTTTCGGCCTGATGGAGCTGTCGCGCCAGCGCCTGCGCCCGTCGCTGTCGGAAGGCTCGCACATCACTTGCCCGCGCTGCAACGGCACCGGCCATATCCGGGATACCGAATCCTCCGCCCTGCAGGTCCTGCGCATCATCCAGGAAGAAGGGATGAAGGAAAACACCGCCGCCATCCACTGCCAGGTGCCGGTGGAAGTGGCCGCGTTCCTGCTCAACGAGAAGCGCCAGGACATCAACCTGATCGAGATGCGCTTCAAGGTCAACGTGCTGCTGATCCCCAACAAGCACCTGGAGACCCCGCACTACAAGCTGGAGCGCCTGCGTCACGACGACCCGCGCCTGGAAGACAGCATGGCCAGCTACAAGATGGCCGAGGCTGCCGCCAAGGAACTGGAAGCCGACACCAGCTACAGCAGCCGCAAGAAGGAAGATGCCAAGCCGCGCCAGGAAGCTGCCGTCAAGGGCATCACCCCGGAACAGCCGGCGCCCGTCTCCGTGCCGCGCGCAGAGCGCGCCCCGCGCCCGGAAGCCGCGGCGGCAGCCGCACGTCCGGTGCCGGCTACCCAGCCGGTGGTCGGCGGTGGTTTTATCGGCTGGCTGAAGAACCTGTTCGGCGCCAAGCCCGCAGCGCCCGCCGTCGAGCCGGCCAAGCCGGTTGACGCGGAGCAACGCAGCGCTGAGAACCGTCGCGAACGCGGCCAACGTGGCGAACGCGGTGAAGGCCGTGGCCAGCGCGGCGAACGCGGTGGCGAGCGTGGTGAGCGGGGAGGCGAACGTGGTGACCGCCAGGGCCGTGGCCAGCGCGGCGAGCGCGCACCCCAGGAACGTGGCGAGCGCACCGAACGCGCGGACCGCGGCGAACAGCGCGCGGAGCGTGGCGAGCGCGTCGAAGCGCGCGGCGAACGTGGCGAACAACGCGGCGAGCGCAACAGCCGGGCCCCGCGCCAGGCCGCACTGGAAGTCCAGCCGGCCCGCCAGCCCGAAGGCGCACCGGCCGAGCGTACGGAAGGCCGTGGCGAAGGCCGCCGCGACCGCAACCAGGAACGCCGCGAGCGCCAGCGCGACCGCCAGCGTGAACGAGGCGACGCGCCGCGCGAAGGCGAAGCCACCGAAGGCCTGGCTGCCGAAGCCGTAGCCGCGACCGCCGCAGCTGTCGTGGCAGCGCCGGCCGTAGCCGCAGCGGTTGCCTCGCACGATGACGCCGACAACGCACGCACCGACCTGCCGGAAGGCACGGAAGGCACGGAAGGCACCGAGAACGGTGAAGGCGAAGAACGCCGCCGCCGCAATCGCCGTGGCCGCAACCGCTATCGCCGCGAACGCGACGACGGCGCCCAGGCAACCGAAGGCGCGGAAAGCGCTGAAGGCGAGTACACGGCGGAAGTGCGCGAAAGCACCCAGGCCGCCGCCCCGGCTGTGGTCGCCCAAGCGCCTGCGATCGAAGCCGCCGTGCCGGTTGCCGAAGCCGCGCCGAGCGCTCCGGCTTACCAGCCCGCCGAAGCTGCCGTAGTGACGCAACAGCCCGTGGCACTGCCGGCGGAGCCGGTGTTCGTGCAGGCCCCGCCGATCTCGGCGCCGGTCGCTGCGCCAGTCGCTGCGCCGATCATCGAAACAGTTGCCGAGCCGGTGGCTGAAACGGTGGTTGAGACGATCGCAGCAAGCCCGGCCGCCTACCAGCCGGCACCGGCTCCGGTTGTGGCTGAAGCAGTCGTGCAAGCCCCTGCTGTTGTTGTGGCGCCTGCCGTTGAAGTGCCGGTCGCTGCCCCGGTGGCAACGGTAGCCCGGGTAGCCCCGGTGGCGGTCGAAAGCCTGCAGCCGATGCTGGCCTCGGCTGGCCTCGAGTGGGTCAACACCGACACCAGCAAGCTGCGCGCTGCGCAGGAAGCGGCTGCCAGCATCCCGCCGGCACCGCGCGTCGTGCGGGAGCGCAAGCCCCTGCCGCCGCTGCCTGAAGGTCCGATGATCCTGGTCGAAACCGGTGGCGATACCGCTGGGACGCCGCAGAAGTAAGCGGCACCCTCGCGGGTAGCAAGAAAAGGGACGGCGATGCCGTCCCTTTTTCATGCCTGCGGGCTTTGTTTGCGGGCAATGTCCCGGGTGATGCCGGCGGTACCATGCCCGGCTCGGCTAGAATGACAAATAGATGGCACCCGAAAGATGGTGCCCGGAACGGGCGATGCTGCCCCATGCAATCGCGCCAGAACCGCCCGTCACCCGCACTGCCACGCCCCCAGGCCATGACCGAATCCGTCATTCCCATTTTCGACCTGCGCGATCATCGCTACCGCTCGATGACGCCAAGCATTCCGGCCGTGCTCACCGCACCGTCCGGGCTGGTTGCCGACACGCGCGGCCGGCCGCTCCATGATCTGCGTATCTCGGTCACGGATCGCTGCAATTTCCGCTGCGTCTACTGCATGCCCAAGGAAGTGTTCGACAAGGACTACACCTTCCTGCCCCATTCCGAGTTGCTGAGCTTCGAGGAAATCGAGCGCGCGGCTCGCCTCTTCGTTGCGCACGGCGTCGAGAAGATCCGCCTGACCGGCGGCGAGCCGCTGCTGCGCAAGAACATCGAGAAGCTGGTGGAAATGCTGGCGCGTATCGATACGGTGTCCGGCAAACCACTGGACCTCACCCTCACCACCAACGCCTCGCTGCTGGCCCGCAAGGCGCGCGCGCTACGCGATGCAGGCCTGACGCGGGTGAGCGTGAGCCTGGACGCCATCGACGACGCCACCTTCCGCCGCATGAACGATGTCGACTTCGCGGTGCGCGACGTGCTGGACGGCATCGAGACCGCCCAGGCGGCCGGCCTGGCGCCGATCAAGGTCAACATGGTGGTCAAGCGCGGCACCAACGATGGGGAAATCGTGCCGATGGCCGCACATTTCCGCGGCAGCGGCATCATCATGCGCTTTATCGAGTTCATGGACGTGGGCGCAAGCAACCACTGGCAGATGGACGAGGTGCTGCCCTCGGCCGAAGTAGTGCGCCGCATCCACGAGGCCTTCCCGTTGGAAGCCATCCCAGCCAACTACAGCGGCGAGACCGCCGAGCGCTGGCGCTACCGCGACGGCGCCGGCGAGATCGGCGTGATCTCCAGCGTGACCCACGCCTTCTGCGGCGACTGCAGCCGCATCCGCCTGTCAACCGAAGGCCGGCTCTACCTGTGCCTGTTCGCCACCGAAGGCTACGACCTGCGCGCGCTGTTGCGCGGCGAGCACAGCGACCTGGAAATCTCGAACGCCATTGCCGGGGTCTGGCAAGGGCGCACCGATCACTACTCCGAACAGCGCAGCGACCCCGCGGTGCGGCAGGCGCGTGCCGAGAACAAGATCGAGATGTCCTATATTGGCGGCTGACGACAGCCACCCCGCCCAACCCATTACCCTATCCTCCCATCCCCCGATGATTTCTCGCGAAGACATTACCGGCCTGATCCTGGCCGGCGGCAGGGGCAGCCGCATGGGCGGCACCGACAAGGGCCTGCAGCCGTTTCGTGGCGCGCCCATGGCAATGCATACGCTGATGCGCCTGTCCGCGCAGACCGGCGGCATGCTGATCAACGCCAACCGCAACCTGGCCGCGTATGAGTCCTTCGGCGTGCCGGTGGTCACCGATTCGGTGCCGGACTTCGCCGGGCCCCTGGCTGGCATGCTGGCCGGGCTGGAACAGTGCCAGACGGGCTGGATGCTGAGCGCGCCCTGCGACTCGCCTTTCCTGCCATCCGACCTGGCCGCGCGCCTGGCGAGCGCGATCGACGCGCAAGGCGCCGAGATGGCCATTCCCGTCACCATCGACGCGGATGGCCGCCGGCAGGTCCAGCCGGTGTTTTGCCTGATGCCGGTCACGGCGCTCGACGGCCTGGTGGCTTTCCTCAACGGCGGCGGCCGCAAGATCGAAACCTGGGCCGCCTCGCACCGCCTGGCCGAAGTGCTGTTCGAAGACGCCGGCGCCTTCGCCAATATCAATACCCTGGATGAGTTGCGCACGCTCGAGGCGCGCTGACAACCCAAGCCAGGCCGCTGCCCCGGGAACGGTCCATGCCATCACTACAATCCGTCATTTCCTGCCTGTCCGACTACGATCCCGGTGCATTGCCGGTGGCGCAGGCCAACCAGATCATCGGCGAGGTGGTCGAGCCCGTGAGGGGCACCGAGCAGGTCGCCCTGCGCACCGCGCTCGACCGCGTGCTGGCCGAAGACGTCATCTCCATGCTGGACGTGCCTGCGCACGACAACTCCGCCATGGACGGCTATGCGTTCGCCAGCAGCGAGTTGGCCGCGGGCGGCAACGTGACCCTGGCTGTGGTCGGCAGCGCCTTCGCCGGCGCTGCCTGCGAGCAAGCGGTTGCGCGCGGGCAGGCGGCGCGCATCATGACGGGCGCCATCATGCCGTCCGGCTGCGACACCGTGATTCCACAGGAATTCGTCGATGTCGAGGGCGAGCTGATTCGCTTTGATGCCAAGGCGGTACGAGCCGGCGACAACCGCCGCCTGCGGGGCGAAGACCTCGCCATCGGCCAGCCGGCACTGGCCGCCGGGCGCATCCTGCAGCCGGCCGACCTTGGGCTGCTGGCGTCGCTGGGCGTGGCCGAAGTCAAGGTGCGGCGCCGCCTGCGCGTGGCGTTCTTCTCCACCGGGGACGAACTGCGCTCCATTGGCGAGCCGCTCGATGCGGGCTGCGTCTACGACTCAAACCGCTACACGCTGCACGGCATGCTGCGGCGGCTGAACGTGGAACTGATCGACATGGGCGTGGTGCACGATGATCCCGCCGCGCTCGAAGCGGCGTTGCGCAGCGCGTGCGAAAACGCCGACGCGGTCATCACCTCGGGCGGTGTCTCGGTGGGAGAAGCCGACTACACCAAGCAGATCATGGCCCAGCTTGGCGATGTGACCTTCTGGAAAATCGCCATGCGCCCCGGCCGGCCCATGGCCTTCGGCCGCATCGCTTCCCACGGCCGCGAAGCGCTGCTATTCGGCCTGCCGGGCAACCCCGTGGCGGTGATGGTGACGTTCTATCATTTCGTGCGGGCTGCCCTGCACCGCCAGATGGGCGCCAAGGTGGCGCCCCTGCCGCTGATGCGCGTGCGCAGCGCCCAGGCGATCCGCAAGAAACCTGGCCGCACCGAGTACCAGCGCGGCATCCTGGCGCCTGCCCCGGAGGGCGGCTGGCAGGTTAGCATCACCGGGCAGCAGGGCTCGGGCGTGCTGCGCTCGATGAGCGAGGCCAATTGCTTCATCGTGCTCGGGCACGAACAGGGCATGGTCGCCGCCGGCGACGAGGTTGAAGTCATGCTGTTCGACGGGCTGATGTAAGCGCTGGCAGAAAGCCCGCCACGGTACGCCGGCTGCACCTTTGTGTCGTTTTTGCGCAGCAGTTTTGCCGGGGTTTAGCAAGCAGATCGGCGGTTTTCCGTACCCCGCGAGTGCCGGACTATGCGCCGCCTCCCCCATTGGATACACTTGCGCAACATTACTTTGCTTACTGCCCAAGCTGTCATGAATCAGGAGATTGCGTACCTCCACCCGGTCAAAACCGCCCGCGCGCTCGTGCTCGTGTACCTGTGCTTTTCGGTACCCATCGTCTCGCTGGGGCTGTTCGTGGCCTTTATCCGCTATGGCGACCTGCCCGGGATCACTGTCTTCACGGCACTGATTCTCAATGCGCTGATCGGTTTCGGCCTGCTGTGGCTGGCCTGCAAGGCCTACAACTGGGTGGCAGCGCGTTTTGGCGGCATCGAGGTGACAATCCGCGACTTGTCCTGAAACGGCCAGCCGCCGGAATGTAAAAAGCGCATCGAATCGATGCGCTTTTTTTTGCCCAGCGTTCTTTGCCCCTCAACCGCCTGCGGTCTCGTCATCCACCACAGCGGCCAGGCCAAGCAGTTCCTGCGCGTTCTCGCCCGGCAGCGCTTCCACGGTGCGCAGCTTGCGCTCCATCTGGCGCGTACGCACCTCGGCCTGCTCAATGTTGCGGGCAGCGCGTTCCAGCGTATCGCGGGTCTTGGCCAGCACATCGCCGAACTTGCCGAACTCGGTCTTGACCGCGCCCAGCACCTCCCAGACTTCGCTTGAGCGGCGCTCCAGCGCCAGGGTGCGAAACCCCATCTGCAAACTGTTAAGCAACGCGGCCAGCGTGGTCGGCCCGGCTACCGTGACGCGGAAATTGCGTTGCAGCAGGTCGGCCAGCCCCGGGCGCCGCAAGACTTCGGCATACAACCCCTCGGTGGGGAGAAAGAGGATGGCGAAGTCCGTCGTCGCCGGCGGCGACACATATTTCTCGGAGATCGTCTGAGCCTCGCGCTTGATCGCGGCTTCCAGTTCGCGCCCGGCCAGCGCCACGCCATCGACATCGCCGCGCTCCTGCGCGTCGAGCAGGCGCTCGTACTGTTCCTTCGGGAACTTGGCATCAATGGGCAGCCACACCTGCCCGCCGGCAGCGTCCTTGCCCGGCAGGCGAATCGCAAACTCCACGCGCGCACCGGTATTGCGCACCGTCTCCACGTTCTTGGCGTACTGCTCGGCGGTTAGCACCTGCTCTAGCAGCATCTCCAGCTGCACTTCGCCCCATGTCCCGCGCGACTTGACGTTGGTCAGCACCCGCTTGAGGTCGCCCACGCCCTGGGCCAGCGCCTGCATTTCGCCAAGGCCCCGGTGCACCTGCTCGAGCCGGTCCGAGACCAGCTTGAAGGACTCGCCCAGCCGCTGCTCCAGCGTGGCGTGCAGCTTCTCGTCGACGGTGCGGCGCATCTCCTCGAGCTTGGCCGCGTTGTTGACCTCGATCTCCTTGAGCCGTTGCTCAAGCGTGGCGCGCACTTCGCCCAGGCGGCGCTCGTTGCCCTCGGACATCTGCGCCAGTTGCTGCTGCAGCCCGTCGCCAAATCGGCGCAACGCGCTGCCTTGCTCGTCGCGCGCCTGCTGGCCTTGTTGCAGCAGGTTCTGCCGGACCTGCTCGAGCTGCTGGGCGTTGGACTCGGTCAGCTTGGCAAGCTGCTGCGCGAACATGTCGATCTGGTTGTTCTGCAGCGTGGCGATGCTGGTGAGCTGCGAGGACAGAGCCTGCTGGAAACGCATCATCTGCTGGCCGGCTTCGCCACGGCCAACGCGCGCGCTCTCAGTGACCTCGGTGCGCAGCTCACGCTCCAGGCGCTCATTGCCGCGCGCGCCTTCGGCGCGCAGATCGGCGAGCTGGCGCAGCAGCTCCGGGCCGGCGCCGTCCTGTGCAACGCGCGGCCGCAGCAGCAACACCACCAGCAGCAGTACGGCAGCCAGTGCAAGGACCAGGGTCAACAGGGAAATCAAAGTCATGAATAGGTTGGCAGGTATTGGCAGCGAGAGGATCAGCGGCGGCGCGCCATCACTTCGGGATTGATCACGGAAGGCGGTTGCCCTGCCTGCGGTCCCACGCCGAGCGCGGCGATCAGGTTGTCAGCGGCCAGATCCGCCATGGCGCGGCGGGTCTTCTCCGAGGCACTGGCGATATGCGGGGTCAGCACCACGTTGGGCACCGTCAGCAGGTCGGGATGGACCTGTGGCTCTGCCTCGAATACGTCGAGCCCGGCAGCAAAGATGCGCCGTTCGCGCAGCGCCCGGGCCAGCGCAGCGTCGTCGACCACACCGCCGCGCGCCAGGTTGACCAGCGTGGCCGACGGCTTCATCTGCGCCAGCTCGGCGGCGCCGATACTGTGATGGCTCTGCGCGCTATACGGCAGCACCAGCAGCACATGATCGGACTGTGCCAGCAGCTCGGCCTTGCTGACATAGCGCGCGTTTAGCGCGCGCTCGGTGTCCTCGGGCAAACGGCTGCGGTTGTGATAGAGCACCGACATGCCAAACCCCGCAGCGCGGCGTGCCAGGGCCTGGCCGATGCGGCCCATGCCAAGGATGCCAAGCGTGCTGCGGTACAGGTCCATGCCGAGGAACATGTCGTAGCTCCACCGCTCCCACTTGCCAGCGCGCAGCCAATGCTCGGACTCGGTCACACGGCGCGCGGTCGCCATCAGCAAGGCCCAGCCGAAATCGGCCGTGGTCTCGGTCAGCACATCGGGCGTATTGGTGGCCACGATCCCGGCGGCGGTCAACGCCGGCACATCGAGGTTGTTGTACCCCACCGCCATGTTGCAGACCGCGCGCAAGGCCGGCAACCCGGCCACCAGGCCGGCATCGATGCGGTCCGCGGCATTGGCCAGGACACCGGCCTTGCCGGCGAGGCGCGCCTTGAGCGCGGCGCCATCCAGCGCCACGTCCGGCTGGTTGTCGTCGACGTCGAAGTACTGCGCGAGCCGTTCGATCACTTCGGGAAAGACGGCGCGGGTCACGAGAACGGAAGGCTTGGTCATGCTCACACTCACACGCGGAAGAAGATAAAGGTCATCACCAGGAACAGCGGCACCAGCACGCAGATCGACCACAGCATGTAGCCGAAGAAGCTGGGCATGCGCACGCCGCGGCTTTCGGCAATTGCCTTGACCATCAGGTTGGGCGCGTTGCCGATATAGGTATTGGCGCCCATGAACACGGCGCCGGCCGAGATGGCCGCGAGCGTTGAGGCATCGCGCGTCATCAGCGTGGCGGGATCGCCGCCCGCGGTGTTGAAGAACACCAGGTAGGTCGGCGCATTGTCCAGGAAAGACGAAAGAATGCCCGTGGCCCAGAAGTACATGCTGTCGATGGGCTGGCCGCCGCTATCGCTGACCATGCGGATCACGCTGGCGAAGGCGCCGTCGGTACCGGCCTTGAGCATGGCGATCACGGGAATGATGGTGAGGAAGATGCCGGCGAACAGCTTGCCGACTTCCAGGATCGGTTCCCAGTTGAACTCGTTGCCCGTGCGCGCCGTGCCCGGCGTGATTGCCAGGGACACGAGCGCCACCACCACCAGCAACACATCGCGCACCGCCGCCGGCAGGCCGACCATGGTGCCCATCACGTTGAATTCGATGCCGGGCTTCCACAGTCCGCTCATCAGCACCAGGCCCACCACCGCCAGCAGCAGCACGAAATTACGCTTGCCTTCAATGCGGATGCCCGCGGAATCGGGCGTGGGGTCCGCTGCCTGTGGCAACTCTTCTTCCTTGTTCAGGTAGTAGTAGCGATCGACGAAATAGAAAATCACCAGCAGCGCGATGCAGATGAACAGCGTCTCGGGCAGGATGTTGCGCAGGGTCCAGAAAAAATCCACGCCTTTCAGGAAACCCAGGAACAGCGGCGGATCGCCCAGCGGCGTCAGCGCGCCACCCGCATTGGCCGCCAGGAAAATAAAGAACACCACCACGTGCGCCACATGCCTGCGGTTGTCGTTGGCGCGCAGCAGCGGCCGGATCAGCAGCATGGCGGCGCCGGTGGTGCCCATCAGGCTGGCCAGCACCGTGCCGAGTGCAAGCAGGCCGGTATTCAGGCGCGGCGTGCCATGCAGGTTGCCACGCACGCAGATGCCGCCGGCCACGATATAGAGTGCGGCGATCAGCGCGATAAAGGGGATGTACTCCGACAGCAGCGCGTGCACGGCATTGGCGGCGGCGGCATGCATGCCGAAGGCCTGCGCGAACGGTACCAGGAACAGCACTGCCCAGGCTGCGATGATCTTGCCGTAGTGGTGATGCCAGAAGCGCGGCGCGATCAACGGGAACAGCGCGATCGACAGCAAGGTGCCGGCGAAGGGCAACGCCCACATTGGCGACAGCGTGGCGCCATCGAGATCGGCGGCATGAGCCAGGCTCGGCGCCAGCGTGAACAGCAGGGTGAACAACAGCGGGGCCAGCAGGGACAGCAGTGCGGGGGCACGTCGCATCGGGCGGGATCTCCTTGTATCGGATTGCGTCACCCGGGCCTGATGGCGGCCGCGAGCGGAGAAAGCGCACGAGCCCGAATGGCCCGGCAAGCGGGCCGCAGGCGCGCGGCGAGACCCTCAAGTGTAAAGCAATCGCCGCGCGGCGCCGCCGATTCCGGACGCCCTGGACTACCGCGCTCAGTCCTGCTCGACGAGGATCACGTGCACGCGGTAAGGGCCGTGCGCGCCGAGCACGATGGTCTGCTCGATGTCGCCGGTGCGCGAGGGTCCGCTGATGGTATTGGTAGCACGGGGCAGCTCCCCGCGCTCGCTGCGCACCAGCGCGAAGGCGTCCTCCAGGCCATCGACGATGCGCGAGACCGGCACCACCGCGATATGCGTCTCCGGCAGCAGCGCCGCCGAAGCGAAGGTCTGCGGGCCGGACAGCAGCATCAGCGAGCCGGTCTCGGCGATCGCGCAAAAGCAGCCCGTGATGCCGACCATGTCGCCATGGTCGTGATCGGCCTGCGCGTCGCGGATGGGCGGGCGGCACTCCACGATCAAGCCCTGCCCTTGCCAGTCCAGTGCCGCCAGGGTATCCCAGGCCACGGCGCGGCGCGCCAGGCCAAGGCTGTCCAGGTAGCGCGCGGCCGCGGCTGGCACATCGGCCATCGTGGCCACCCGCTCCACCGTGGAGGCCATTTTCTGCGCCTGTTCGTGGAAGGCCTGGATCCGGTCCACCGGCGCCGGCGGACGGGGCCCGGCGGGATGGCGCGCGAGATAGTCGGCCACCGCCGCGCGCTCGCCGTTGCTCACCCCGGGCGCGCGGCCCTGGGCGGCGCGGATGCGGGCAAAGATGCGATCGCGGGCGGAGGTGGTATCCATGAGTCGGTTTCCGGAGGTTGGAGGCTTCGTGACTTAGTGGCTTAGGGATCTGTGGGCTGCAGCAACGGCGCGCCTGCATCGAACTCGAGCGCTACGCCGGCGCCTTGATGCCGAACACCTGCCGCAGGTACGCCAGGTAGGCGGGATCGTCGCACATGGTCTTCTCGGGCGTGTCCGACAGCTTGGCCACTGGCTGGCCATTGCAGCGGGTCATCTTGATGACAATCTGCAGCGGCGTGTAGCCCAGATCGTTGGTCAGGTTGGTGCCCACGCCAAAGGCAAGCCGGCAGCGCCCGCCAAAGCGCTCGTACAGCTCGATCACGCGCGGGATGTCGAGGCTGTCGCTGAAGATCAGCGTCTTGCCCAACGGGTCGACGCGGCTGGCGGCGTAGTGCGCCAGCATGCGTTCGCCCCAGGCGATGGGGTCGCCGGAATCGTGCCGCACGCCGTCGAACAGCTTGCAGAAGTACAGGTCGAAATCGCGCAGGAAGGCGTCGAAGCCATAGGTGTCGGACAAGGCAATGCCGAGATCGCCTCGGTATTCCTTGGCCCAGACTTCCAGCGCGAACACCTGCGAGTCGCGCAGCCGCGGCCCCAGGGCCTGGCAGGCCTGCAGGTATTCATGCGCCATGGTGCCGAGCGGAACCAGGTTATGCGTGCGCGCGAAATGCACATTGCTGGTGCCGGCCAGTTGCGGGCCGAGTACCCGGCGCATGGTCCGCAACACCTCCTCCTGCCAGTCGCGCGAAAAGCGGCGACGCGAGCCGTAGTCGGCGATCACGCAGTCCGCGTGGGCAGGCATCTTCAGCAAGGCCAGTTTGTCTTCCAGGCGCTTGCGCCCCTCGCTCCAGTCAGGTTGCGGCTGGGTGCGGCGGAAATAGACCTCGTTGACGATGGCCAGCAACGGCACCTCGAACAGGATGGTATGCAGCCACGGCCCGCGGATGGTGATCTCGATCTCGCCGCTGCCGGGAGCGGCCGGCGCGATCGTCACGTATTTCTCGTTGAGGTGGAACAGGCCGAGGAAGTCGACGAAATCGCTCTTGATAAAGCGTAGCTCGCGCAGGTATTGCAGCTCGTCCGGCGTAAAGCGGACCTGGCAGAGCTGCGCCACTTCTTCGCGGATCTCGTCCACGTAGGGCGTCAGGTCGACCCCCGCGTTACGGCATTTGAAGCGGTATTCGACCTGTGCCGCCGGGAAGTGATGCAGCACCACCTGCATCATGGTGAACTTGTACAGGTCGGTGTCGAGCAATGAGGTAATGATCATGTCGGGCCAAACGGCAGTGCCGGGTCAGAGCGCCATGCTACCCGAAAGCGCGGCGCTCAAGCTATGGAGCCGCATCGGCCACGCCGGCCTCATGCGCCATCGAGGAAAGGATCAGGCTGGCGGCCCCGCGCGCTGCCGCGCAGGCACCACAGGACCTGCCCGCGATAGCCAGGGCAGCCAACCAGCGTGGCCTGCGCCCGGGGCACTTCGGCGGGCAGCGGTTCGGCGAAGGTTGCCGAACGGGCCGTGATGCGCTCCTGGTAGACCCGCTGCGTGCCGCGACGGAACACCAGCACCTGCACCGGCGCGCCGCGTTCGGGCTGCAGGCTGGCGTCGCATGGCAGGAAGCCGGCCTGGCCGCAGTTGGCCATGCCCTCCCCCGCCGCCTCGACCACCACGCCGAAATCATCCCAGTCGAAGAGTGCCAGCGCACTCAGCGATACCGGCCTGTCGCTCATCATGCGCCAGGCCATCAGGCGGGCCACCACGCTGTCCGGCGGTCCGGCCTTGGCCAGGGTCTGCGCATGCGCGGCAGGCATGGCCAGCGCCGCCAGGCATAGCAACGCGCTCACCGCCTGGCTGAAACGGCAGTTGCGCGGCGACTCCCGGACTGGTCTTGGCATGGAGCACTCCTCACTCGGTTAGGCACGCGGCAATACCGCGCAGGCAAGCTCAGGCAGCATACAACGGCAACGCCGCACCGGCCAGAAAAGCACATCGGCAGGCGTGACGCCAACTGTCTTGGATCAAATGCACATAAAGAAATAAGAAAACTATCTGATCTGGCTATATAGAGCGACTACCCTAGCGTTATGGCTCAGCTACAATATCGGTCTTTGATAGGCCACGGCCTTCGCTCGCGCCGCGTATGGTGAACCCGGTGAACTCTGGGTTGGGTCCGCACCGGCGTGATGAGCAAGGCACAACAGGCCAAATCCATTCCCATCGAAGCCGATCCCGTTTTTCTGGAACCGAAATGACTCACGTTGTCACCGAATCCTGCATCCGTTGCCGCTATACCGACTGCGTTGACGTGTGTCCGGTCGATTGTTTCCGCGAAGGCCCCAACTTCCTCGCCATCGACCCGGATGAGTGTATCGATTGCGCGGTGTGCGTGGCGGAATGCCCGGTCAACGCGATCTACGCCGAGGAAGACGTGCCGGGCGACCAGCAACAGTTCATCGACCTGAACGCCGAACTGGCACGCAACTGGCCCTCCATCACCAAGACCAAGGCCCCGCTGGCCGAAGCCGAGGAATGGAAGGACACGGCCGAGAAGCTGCAGTACCTGCAACGCTGATACCTGCAACGCCAAAAGACAGGTCAGAAAGCCGTCCCCACCCACGCGCTTTCCCGTAATGCCGGGCACGCCTGTGCCCACAACGTATCAGGACGAATATGGACTTGAGCATCCCTAACCCCGTTGCCGACGCCACCAACCACGTTGCCGCCGGCAACGCTGGCGGCGGTCACCCGCTGGAAATCGACGCGCTGATCGTCGGTGCCGGTCCGGTCGGACTCTTCCAGGTCTTCGAACTGGGCCTGCTCGAAATCAAGGCGCACGTGATCGACTCCCTCAAGGTGGTTGGCGGCCAGTGCGTGGAGCTCTATCCGGACAAGCCCATCTACGACATCCCAGCCGTGCCCATCTGCACCGGCCAGGAACTGACGGACAACCTGCTCAAGCAGATCGAGCCGTTCGAGCCGACCTTCCACCTGGGCCAGGAAGTGGCCGTGGTGGAGCGCCGCGAAGATGGCCGCTTCTTCGTCGAAACCTCGCTCGGCACCCGCTTCATCACCAAGACCATCTTCATCGCCGCCGGCGTGGGTTCATTCCAGCCACGCACGGTCAAGGTGGACGGCATCGACAAGTTCGACGGCAAGCAGCTGTTCTACCGCGTCAAGGATCCGAGCCGCTTCCACGGCCGCAACCTGGTCGTGGTCGGTGGTGGCGACTCCGCGCTCGACTGGACGCTGGACCTGGTCGGCAAGGCCGAATCGGTGGTGATGATCCATCGCCGCGACGGCTTCCGCGCCGCGCCGGCATCGGTCGCCAAGATGAAGGACTTGTGCGAGCAGATGGAGATGCAGTTCCTGGTGGGCCAAATCAGCGGCTATGAGGAAAAGGACGGCCTGCTCACGGAGATCAAGGTGACGGGCGCCGACGGCGTGACCCGCCGCCTGCCGCTCGACGACCTGCTGGTGTTCTTCGGCCTGTCGCCCAAGCTGGGCCCGATCGCCGAATGGGGCCTGGACCTGGAGCGCAAGCAGATCAAGGTGGACACGGAGAAGTTCGAGACCAACATCCCGGGCATCTTCGCGGTGGGTGACATCAACACCTACCCCGGCAAGAAGAAGCTGATCCTCTCGGGCTTCCATGAAGCCGCGCTGGCTGCCTTCGGCGCCGCGCCCTACATCTTCCCCGAGAAGAAGATCCACATGCAGTACACGACCACCTCGCCAAAGCTGCACAAGATCCTCGGTGTCGATTCGCCGGTGTTCGACTGAACCTGGCGCGCCTGACTCAGCGCGTGGAAAAAAATCGCCCTTCGGGGCGGTTTTTTTATGGCAAAGACCTGAAAGACCTTCTATAATGCGGCCCTGCCTCGGAACATCGGGGCGGAACCAGAAGTTCCGCAGTACCGGCAGTAAGAAATTACAGCGCAGGTGTTGACGGATAAACGAGAAACTGGTTACAATCCTTTTCTCAGCTGTTCCCTGATAGCTCAGTTGGTAGAGCGACGGACTGTTAATCCGCAGGTCGCTGGTTCGAGCCCAGCTCGGGGAGCCAAAGAATGTGAAGGGCCCGCAAGAAATTGCGGGCCTTTTCCATTTGTACGTCTACCTTCTTCGATGCATCGTGCTTCGGCATCGTAACGCCGCGCCCGGCCGCGGAACCGCTGCGGGTCCAAGCCCCGCAGCCACATCCCGCCCGCCCAGCCCCCCTACTCGATCGCAATGCCGTTCTGCTTGACCAGCCGCGCCCAGCGCGTCAGCTCGGTTTGCAGGAATTGCCCGAAGGCCTGTGGACCGCTGCCGACCGGCACCACACCAAGATCCAGCAACCGGGCATGAACCTTGGGATCGCTGACCGCGGCCTGCACGGCCGACGCCAGCCGCTCCACCACCTGCGGCGGCGTGCCCTTGGGCACGAAGAAACCATTCCACTCCAGCACGTCGAAGCCCGCCAGCCCGCTTTCCACCAACGTCGGCACGTCGGGCAACGCCGGCATGCGCTTGGCGCAAGTCACGGCCAGCGCCCGCAGCTTGCCGGCCTTCACATAGGGCAAGCCCGACGCCGCGTTGGCGAAGTAGGCATCGACCTGTCCGCCCATCACGTCGGTCAGCGCCGGCGCGCCGCCTTTGTACGGCACATGCAGCAGGTCGACCTTGGCCTGGCTCTTGAGCAGTTCTCCAACCATGTGAGCGGGGCTGCCGGGACCGTACGACGCGTAGGTTGTCTTGCCGGGATGCTGACGTGCGTAGCCGAGGAACTCGCCAACCGTCTTGTAGGGGGCGTTGGGCGGCACCACCAGGATATTGGGCGCCGTGACCGCCAGCGAGACCGGCAGGAAATCCTTGGCCGCATCGAACGGCAGCTTGCGCAGCGCCGGATTGACAACGAAAGTGGACGCGTCGTACAGCACCACATAGCCATCGGCCGGCGCCTGCGCGACCGCCGCGGCGCCGATGGTGCCGCTGGCGCCCGGCTTGTTGTCGATCACCACCTGCTGCTTGAGCAGCACGCTCATCTGAGCGGTGATGACGCGCGCCGCGTTGTCCGCGCCGCCGCCCGCCGAATAAGGCACCACGACGCGAATCGGCTTGGAGGGATAGCTATCCACGGCCTGTGCCGCGACCAACGCCGGCAGGCCAAGGAGCGCGGTGGCGAGCCATGCGGCAAGTTGCCTGCGCCTGCCGGCATGCACGGCCGGGGACGATGAGGCAAAACCCGACGGGCAGGCAGACGAAAAAGATGGCCAGAAAGAACGCACAAGCGCTGACACGCCAGCCGGCAAACCCTGCTGCATAGATTATCTCCAAATTATTTTCGTGGCGCGGCAGGACGCCGCGCCGATGCGTGGACACTAGGCTGGCGCCTGCCTTGAAGGTTGCCCGAACAGGCCGCACTCGAGATCGCTCTCGAACTCCTCGATCCAGCCGGCCCCTTCGCTCGCATCATAGGCGCTCTGCGCGTCCATTGCGGGGCGCCGCACGCTGACCTGGCGTTGCGCCGGGTCGCCGTCATCGGGCTGGAAGCCTTCGTCGGAGATCTCGAAGTCCCCCGGCACAAAGCCGAGCCGCGTGCACAGGGCCACGACTTCTCGTTGTTCGTCCTCGGGGAATTGGGAAAACGGATGCTTGGCCATTGCACTCTCCCGTCAAGTCGAAGCGGCGCCGCGTGGCGCGCGGCGCCATTTCCCTGCCCGGCCATTCCATGCGCGCTAGCGCGTGTGCCGGCTGTTGATGACTGCCTCGGCCACGCTCGCCGGGGCTTCCGTGTAGTGCTTGAACTCCATGGTGTAGGTGGCGCGGCCCTGGGTCAGGGACCGCAGCGAGGTCGAGTAGCCGAACATGGTGGCCAGCGGCACTTCTGCGCGCACCGACTTGCCGCCTCCGCCCGCGATGTCCTCCATGCCGTGCACGATGCCCCGGCGCGATGACAGGTCGCCCATCACGTTGCCAGTGAATTCCTCGGGCGTTTCGACCTCCACTGCCATCATCGGCTCGAGCAGGATCGGCTTGGCGCGGCGCATGCCCTCCTTGAACGCCATCGAGCCGGCCATGCGGAAGGCATTCTCGTTGGAGTCGACATCGTGATAGGAGCCGAACACCAGCGTGGCCTTGACGTCCACCACCGGGTAGCCGGCCAGCACGCCCGACGCCAGCGTTTCGCGGATGCCCTTGTCCACGGCGGGAATGAACTCGCGCGGCACCACGCCGCCCTTGATGGCATCGACGAACTCATAGCCCTTGCCCGGCGCCTGCGGCGCCAGATCGAGCACCACGTGGCCGTACTGGCCGCGCCCACCGGACTGCTTGACGAACTTGCCTTCGATGTCCTTCACCCCCTGCTTGATGGTCTCGCGGTAAGCCACCTGCGGCTTGCCGACCGAGGCCTCCACACCAAACTCGCGGCGCATGCGATCGACCAGGATTTCCAGGTGAAGCTCGCCCATGCCAGAGATAATGGTCTGGCCCGACTCCTCGTCGGTATGCACGCGGAACGAAGGGTCTTCCTGCGCCAGGCGATTCAGCGCCAGGCCCATCTTCTCCTGGTCGGCCTTGGTCTTGGGCTCGACCGCCTGCGAGATCACCGGGTCCGGGAAGCTCATGCGTTCGAGGATGATCACATGATCGGGATCGCATAGCGTGTCACCGGTGGTGGCCTCTTTCAGCCCTACCGCCGCAGCAATGTCGCCAGCGCGCACTTCCTTGATTTCGCTGCGCACATTGGCGTGCATCTGCAGGATCCGCCCCAGCCGCTCCTTCTTTTCCTTGACCGGGTTGTAGACCGTGTCGCCGGAGTTCACCACGCCCGAGTAGACGCGGAAGAAGATCAACTGCCCGACGAAGGGGTCGGTCATGATCTTGAAGGCCAGCGCGGAGAACGGCTCGTCGTCATTGGGATGGCGCTCAGCCTCCTTGTCGTCCTCGGTATGGCCGAGAATCGCGGGCACGTCCGCCGGCGACGGCAGGTAGTCGATCACCGCATCGAGCAGCGTCTGCACGCCCTTGTTCTTGAACGCGCTGCCGCACAGCATCGGTACGATCTCGTTGGCAACGGTGCGCTTGCGCAGCGCGGCCCTGATCTCGTCCTCCGTCAGCAGCTCGCCGCCGAGGTACTTGTGCAGCAGCTCATCGCTGGCTTCCGCCGCGGCCTCGACCATCTTCTCGCGCCATTCCTTGGCCAGTTCCAGCAGTTCGGGCGGCACCTCGCGATATTCGAAGTGCAGCCCCTGGCTGGTGTCGTCCCAGACGGTCGCCTTCATCTTGACCAGGTCGATCACCCCCTGGAAGCCTTCCTCGGCGCCGATCGGTATCTGGACCGGCACCGGCGTGCCCTTGAGCCGCTCGGCAATCTGCGAGCGCACCCGGAAGAAGTCCGCGCCGACGCGGTCCATCTTGTTGACAAAGGCGATGCGCGGCACCTTGTATTTGTTGGCCTGGCGCCAGACCGTTTCCGACTGCGGCTGCACGCCGCCCACCGCGTCATAGACCATGCAGGCACCATCGAGCACGCGCATCGAGCGCTCCACCTCGATCGTGAAATCCACGTGCCCGGGGGTGTCGATGATATTGATGCGATGTTCAGGATAATTGCCGGCCATCCCCTTCCAGAACGCCGTGGTGGCGGCCGAGGTGATGGTGATGCCGCGCTCCTGCTCCTGCTCCATCCAATCCATGGTGGCTGCGCCGTCGTGGACTTCGCCGATCTTGTGGTTGACCCCGGTGTAGAAGAGGATGCGTTCGGTGGTGGTGGTCTTGCCAGCGTCGATGTGCGCGCTGATACCGATGTTCCGATAGCGCTCGATGGGGGTTTTGCGGCTCACGGTGATCTCCTGGTAGGCATCACTCAAAAGAGTAACACTTCTACAGGCGCCGCATCGTAAGGTACGCCACGCGCGGCTCGCCGGGCCGGCACGGCCAGTGCCGGCCTACCTCACCCTAGCTCGCGCGCCGGCGGAAAGTAACGCCAGCATCACGTCAACGCTAGTACCAGGCGAGCAAGCGCACCGCGACCAAGGGCCCCTTCATTGCGCGATCTGCCTCTCGCTGAAGCCAGGGTCGGCGTTAATCTGCGCGTCGGTAAATGGCAAGGCAATCCAGCGCTTGCCGGAAAAACGCTCGGTCTGGTCGGCTGCATGCGGCGACGCCGGGTCCGACGACTGCGAATAGGCAAGGAACGCTTCGGCATGCGGCCCCGCAACGCTGAACGACACCACTTGCAGGTAACTGGTGCCATGCACGACCTCGCGCTTGCCATCGGGCAGATCCCGGGTTTCCATCATGTTGTAGACACCCAGCGCATCGGCGCCACCATGGATCGGAACCCTGCGCGTGCCGCGCTGTGCGCCCTGCACCTCGCCCCAGGTGATATCGGGCCGCATGCCAGTGCTATCCACCGCATGCACCGCGTCGGCCAGCGCCCGCCGCAGCTGCCCCGCGACGGCGGCATCGCCCAGCTTCAGGCCGCGCGGCGTGCGGGCCGGGTCGCGCGCATCGAATGGCACGGCCCAGACCGAGGGCTGCGTGCTGATGGCTGCGAAGAATTTCTCGAAGTAGAGATAGCCGATGTTGCTGCCCAGCTCGGCCTTCCGGTCCCATTGCGCCAGGCGTTCGCAAGCGGCGCCCAGCCTGACCGGCACGCCATCGCGCGTCTGCGCTACCGGCGTGGTGCGGCACAGCGCGAGCACGTCGTCCATCACCTGCTCCGCGAAGTACACACGATTGCTGAGGGTCATGTCCTTGAGCTGCGCCTGCGTCATGCGGCGCCCCGGCAGGCCATCGCTGCCAGCGAGCCGGGCTTCCAGCTGCGCGATGCCAATGCGCGTACGCCCGCCTTGCGGATAGCCGGACTGGCTCACCAGTGGCGAGTACCCGGTGATCGGCGCGGCCGGCTGGGTCAGCCAGGCGCTGTCGTTCGCGTTCTGCACGTAGTCGTGGCGCTCGATGGCCGGCAGATGCGCGGCGTCAACGATGCCGCGTTGCGGGGTGTCTGGATAATCGCCCCAATGGCACAACTGCGTGCCGCGCAGCACAAACCTGCCTGCCGCCGTGCCTCGCCCGCATTGGGCAAGCTGAGCCTCGCTGACATTCGGCACCGGCGTTGCCGCCATGAACAATGCCGTGCCGCCGCTGTCCACCGCGATGGTGTTGTTCCACGGATTGCCCAGGACACGCTCGACCGACTCCCTGAGCTGTCGCAGCGAACGCGCACTGTTCATCGCATGCCACTGGGCCAGCATCCGATGATTCTCGATATTGGCATCGCGCAAGGCGTAGGCCTTGGCCGTGGTCCAGCCGTAACCTGGCACGATGTCCGGCAGCGCCAGCACCATGCCGAAATCGCTTAAGTAGAACGTGTGCGACTCTTGCACGATGGTGCCGTCGGCGCGCCGCACGTCGATCGTCACCAGCTGGCGCCGCATCGGCCGGTAGGCGCCGCCCACGCGGTAGCGCGTGGGATCGGCCGGATCGAGCTCCAGCTCGAACAAGGTTTCATGCGCGGAGGACGTCGTGGTGTGGGTCCAGGCAAACTCGCGCGTGAAGCCGATGCCAACCAGCGGGATGCCCGGCAGCGTGGCGCCCATCACATCCATGCGGCCCGGCAGCGTGAGATGCAGCTGCACCATGCGCGTAATGCCCTGCCAGGGAAAGTGGGGATTGCCCAGCAGCATGCCCTGGCCATTCTCGGTAGCATCGCGGCCCAGGGCCACGCCGTTGCTGCCGGTCCGATAGGCGCTCGCGCGCCCTGCCACCGCCGCTTGCGCGAGCGCGACCCGCGCACGGCGCGCCGGCTCGGGCGCTGCATCGGCGCGCGGCGGCTCGGCAGCCACCAACCATGGGGCGAAAGCCACCACGCCGTCCAGCGAGGTGTAGAAGCGCATCAGGCGCAACAGATCGCGCTCGGTGATATCCCGCACCCACGGCGCGTTGCGGCAGGCCTGAGGCAACGCCAGCCGGCCGGCATCCTTCAGGAAGCGGTTGTAGCCCGCCGCATAGCCCTTGAGCAACTGGCGCACTTCGGGCGGCTGCGCGCGCCACGCGTCGTCAAGCGCGCTGGCCTGGTTGAGCTGCGCGTAGAAGAAATCGGAGCCGCGGTTGTCGAAGAGCCGGTCCGGGTCAGCCATTGCGCTGCCGCCCAGGTAGCGCGCGCGCTCGCCCGCCACCGTCAGGAACTGGTCGGCCAGCACGCACACGCTATCCTCCGCCTGCGCATAGCCCACGCCGAAACCCAGGCCCGCTTCATCGTTGGCCATCACATGCGGCACACCGTAGCTCGTGCGGCGAATCTGCGCGCGGTAGCGCTCGCCCTGTGCCTGCCCGCCCTCGTCCCCGCCGCAGGCGGCCAGCACGGCACAGAGCCCGCCGGCCAGCACCATGCCTCGGCCGATGTCGACGCAAGCGGCCACGGCGGAGCGCATGCCCGTCATGACTTGAAATCCCAACTCATCTGCTCGAGGATGCCAACGCCGCGCGACGTGCGCATGCATTCGCTGACATAGTCCGTGATCGACAAGGGCTCGAAATCGATCTCCTCCCGGATGCGCCCGTTATCGAAGACATAGCCAAGCTCGGCAAAGCCCGAGTACAGCCGCAGTGCGCGCTCGATCAGGCGCCGGTTGCTGTTGCGCTCCTTGCGTGCCACGTCACTCGCCAGCGCAGGCAGCTCGCTGGCAGGGCACCTGCGATAAGCTGGCTCGCCATCGCTCGAGACCGCCTCGTCCATGGCGGCAATCACCTGCGCGATGGTGGGCGCGCGCGCGCCGGCCGAGAGATGGTAGGCATCGAAGGCTAGTTCGGGCTTCACCGCGAGCCGCAGCAGCGCCCGCGCGCAGTCGTCCACCGCGATCACGTCGATGCGGGTAAGCGGGCCCGCGGTATAGCGGCGCGACTGATGGATGATACGGAAGAGCCAGAAGATGCTGGCCGAGGGCTGCGTGCCCAGCACGGTATGCCCCACCACGATGGAGGGACGCGCCACCACGAGCGGCAGGTCGGGGAAGCTGTGGCGCAGCAGCACCTCCACCTCCTGCTTGCTGCGCGTGTAAGGCACCAGGTGGCCGAGATCACTGGTGCCGCCATGGCCGGCATCCCGCTCGGCAATCCTCGGCCCGCGCTGCGTGCCGCAAGCCATCGCGGTGCCGACATGAATGAAGCGCTGCAAGGCTGCGCTGCCCGCGAAGTGCGAGGCAAAGCGCAACGTATCTTGCACGTTGATGCGCGTGACCTGCGCATCGGCGGAGAACGAGGCCATCGCGGCGCAGTTGATCACATGGGTGACGCCAGCTAGGCGCGCCTGCGCAGCAGGCGAAAAATCGCTGTCCAGCGCGCCAAGCAATACGTTGTCCTCGGTGAGCCAGTCCACCCGGCTGCGCAACAGGCCGCACTGGATGGCGTTCTCGCGCAGGCGAGCCAGTGCATCTGCGGCATCCACGCCGCGCACCAGGCAGAGCAAGCGCCGGGCCAGGCCGGCGTTGATGGCGGCCACCATCACATTGCCGCCGATAAAGCCGGTGGCGCCGGTCAGCAGCAGGGAGTCGACGCCGGGCAGGCGTGTGTCGCAGGCACGCGCACGGGCGGCGAGATCCTGCGCGGGCAGGCTGGCGTGCCAATCCCACATCATGGCGTTCTCCTCAGAACGTATAGTTGATCGAGCTCATGCCGAAGTACGACTGCTTGCTCTGCACGATCGGGCTTTTCGCTGCATCCCCCAGCAGGCGTGTCGCAGCAACCAGGGTGCGCACCGACCATTCCTTGGAGAGGGTGTAGTTCCACGCGAGCGACAGCGTCGCGGCATCGAATCCGGCCTTTGGGGCGTACGCGCTGAAGGCACTGTTGGCGGCCTGCGCATCGGTCACGCCGAACAGGGTCTGCATGTAGCGGCCCGAGCCGTAATGCACGCTCGAACCGAGCGTCACCATGTGCGCGCCCGACTGGATCACCGGCACGACCAGGTCAATGTGCCCGCTCAGCCCGCGTTCGCGATGCGTCAGCGGCGCGTCCAGCGTCACGCTCAATGTGGTGTCGCCGTACACGCGCGCGCCAAGCTGAAACGCGCCCATCAGCGAGCCGCGAATATCGCCCATGCCCTTCAGGTGATCGGAGCCAGGCAGGTCCGCGCGGTTCTTGTCGGTACGGCCCAGCGCGTAGCCGAGCGAGGCGGTGGCAAACATGCCGTTGCCGAACTTGTAGGTATAGCCAGCGCCTTGCAGCATATCGATGAAGGCACCGTTGCCGAAGTCGGCGCGCAGTATTGGTGCGCCGACAGCCCGGTAGTCGCGGCTTCCCGCATAGCGCGGTGCGGCGCCGGCGGCCAGGCCAACGGAATAGGTTCTTTCCGCATGCGCTGCCGGGCACAGGCTCGCCAGCGCGGCCACGAGAAGCACGCCTTTGCACGCTGCCGGCAACCTTGCCACACCCCCCTGATTTCTTGTTTGCTCTTGCACAGATGCTCCGCCTTGATGTCGAAGCACGCAGATTAGGGATGGCGCGCCGGGCTGTCTGTCCTGAAATCGCGCGAAATCTTGTTCAATTGTGCAAATTTGTCTTGAAGCGTCTCCGGCACCCAAACCAAGTCGTTCGCCGGATAGAATCGGCACTTTTCTGCCCCGGGGAGCCCTGTCATGAGCGATACCATGGCCAAGTACAAGGTATTACTGGTCGAGGACGATGATCGCCTCGCGCAGCTTGTCAGCGAATATCTGGGCAACTACGAATTCGTGGTGGAGGTGGTGCGGCGCGGCGATATCGCGGTGGCCGCCGTCCAGGCCCTGCGGCCGGCACTGGTCATCCTCGACCTGATGCTGCCGCATATGGATGGCATGGAGGTGTGCCGCGGCATTCGCGCTTTCTCGCGTGTGCCCGTGCTGATCCTGACCGCGCGCGTCGATACGTATGACCAGGTGGCGGGGCTGGAGATCGGCGCCGACGACTATGTGGTCAAGCCCATCGAGCCGAGGCTGCTGGTGGCGCGCGCCCGCGCCCTGCTACGGCGAGCCGCCGCAGAGCGGGTTGCCGAGACCGCCACGCCGGCGCAACGGGACCATGAACTGGTATTCGGCGCGCTGGTGATCTCGCCGCCGAACCGGCAGGTGACATGGCGCGGACAGGAGGTGGACCTGAAAACCACCGAGTTCAACCTGCTGCTGATCCTGGCGCGCGCCGCCGGCACCGTGCTGAGCCGCGACGACATCCTCAAGGCATTGCGCGGCATCGAGTTCGATGGCATCGACCGCACCGTCGACTCCGGCATCTCGCGGCTGCGCCGCCGCTTCGAGGATGCCTCGCCCGAGCCGCACAAGATCAAGACCATCTGGGGCCGCGGCTACCTGTTCAGCCCGTCGGCATGGGAGGAATGAATGGTCCGCTCGCTACTCAAGCTCTATCTGCTGGTGATCCTGGCCGCGGCCGGGGCAGTGACCGTCATCAACAACACGTTTATCCCGCTGTTCCATGAGCATTTCACCGAGACCGAACGGGAAAGCCGCAAGGGTTATGCCTTTACGCTCTCCCAATTCCTCGGGCCGCAACGGGGCCCCGAGCGCGAAGCCGCGCTTGCCATCCTGCAAAAGCACTCGCGCGAGATGTTTGACCTGGTCGACGCCGCCAGCCTGACGCATCTCGATGCGCAGCAGCGCAGCGACCTAGCCGCCGGCAAGCTGGTGCTGAGCCAGGACGCCCAGAACTACTACCTGCCGCTGCGCGATGGCCAGATCCTGCACGCGTACAGCGTGGAAGATGACCACACCAACATCTCGGTGCTGGCCTACGGCTTGATCGCCCTTGCCACCTTGCTGTCGATCATCGCCTGGGTGTGGTACCACTGGCGCGACCTGGACAAGCTGCAGCAGGCGGCAAGGGATTTCGGCAACGGCAAGCTGTCGACACGGGCCAACCTGCCCCGGCGCTCCAACATCTCCGCACTCGCCAGGCAATTCAATGAGATGGCCGAACAGATCGAAGCCTCGATCGTGCACCAGCGCGAAATGATGCACGGCATCTCGCACGAGCTGAAGACGCCCATCGCGCGGCTGGAGTTCGGCATCGCGCTGCTGCAGTCGGCCGGCACCGGCGAAGCGGAGCAGGCACGCCAGGTGCTGCGGCTGGAAGACCTGCGCCGCGACGTGCGCGAGCTCGACGAGCTGGTCACCGAGCTGCTGACGCTAGGCCAGCTTGAGCAAGGCGCGGCGCCGATGATGCTGATGCGCGTGTCGGTGAGCGAGCTGATCGATAGTGTCGCGGCCAGCGTGGCCAACGAGGTGGCTGATAACAAACTCACGCTGTCGGCCTATGCCAGCGGCCCTGCGCCCCACCATGTCTGCGATCCGCGGCTGGTGGCGCGGGCGCTGCTCAACCTCTGCCGCAACGCCACCCGCTACGCGCGCAGCGCCATCCACTTGCACGCCGAGACCGACGCGGCAGGCGCCTTGACCCTGACTGTGGAGGACGATGGCCCCGGCATTGCGCCGGAAGAGCGCGCCCGCATTTTCGAGCCCTTCCACAGGCCCGATTCCAGCCGCAACCGTCATACCGGGGGGTTCGGCCTGGGGCTGGCCATTGTGCGGCGCATCGCGCTGCTGCATGGCGGCCAAGTCAGGCTGGACAGCAGCAGCGAGGGCGGCGCGCGCTTTGTGATCAGCTTGCCAGCCATGGACGAGCCCGCCACGCCCGCCACGCCCGGCAAGCCGGCGAGTTGAGGAGCCGCCCCCCATGAAATGGTCGACGATTGTTACCGTACTGCTCGCGTGGATGGGCGCCTGCGCCGCCGCCGGCTGGCTGGCGATGGCGTTTTCCGGCCTGACGGCGCAGTCGTAACGCGGTAGTGACGGAATCTGCCCGCGCAACAAAACAAAAAGCCTGCCGGGACTCCGGGCAGGCTTTTTAGTAGAATACGGTCTGGTTGCGGGGGCAGGACTTGAACCTGCGACCTTCGGGTTATGAGCCCGACGAGCTGCCAACTGCTCCACCCCGCGTCAGAGGGGCGTACTATACGCCACCCTGACGGATTTGCATAGCTTTTCCGGCACGCTTTCTTGACAGCGTTTACGTAAACGTGTAAAAGCAAGTGGGCGCATTCTTTGCGCTCAAAAAAGGATTTTTCCATGGAAACTGGTACCGTCAAGTTCTTCAACGCCCAGAAGGGTTTTGGCTTCATCACCCCGGACGCTGGTGGCAAGGACTTGTTCGTCCACATCTCTCAGGTTCGCGGGGGTGCTCCGCTGCAAGATAACCAGCGAGTGCAATACCAGTCGCAACAGGGCAAGAAGGGTCCTGAAGCGGCCAATGTTTCCCCCGTTTGAACCCGCCGCTTTGCGGCAAAGCTAAAGGACAGAATTGACTAAGATCGTCTTGAAACCAGGTGAGCCCGTTGAAGTTGCAATGCGGCGTTTCCGTCGGGCCATCCTCCAGACCGGCCTGATCGTTGAACTCAAGAGCCGTACCGCTTACGAGAAGCCCACGACCGAGCGCAAGCGCAAGAAGAAAGCCGCGGAATCGCGCCTTCGCAAACGCCTGCGCATGCAGATGTTGCCGAAGAAGATGTACTGATTCGGCACAGCAAGCGGCGAGCGCGCTTCGACGCGTTTCTGCCGCAGGCCGCATAAATCCGCCAGTCATTGCCTGGCGGATTTTTCTTGTTTTAGCGGCGCCGTCGGATGTCCGGCCCTTCGTGGCCTGACAACCGCCGACCGGCCCTGATACCGCCCTGCCCATCGCTCCAATCGGATCGAGCGCGGCCGGCGCTATGCTTGCGTTCGCCCTTTGCGTGCGACATGGCCAGCACTTTTACTCCCCTCTTCGCTTTTTAATGGTTCCAGACGCACGTATGTGCTACTGCCGCGTTGCCTCGCGTTAATGCTACGGCACTTGCCGCTGCGACTGGCAACAAACAGGCCGCACTATGCATGGCGGCCCGCTTGGTCGGCAACGCCCCCCGCGTCAGCTGCGCGCCGCAATCAGCGCGCCCGCACCAATCAACGTGATGCCGCCCGCGCGCTGTACATTGGCCTGGGCGCGCTGGGTAGTGAGGCGCTTGGCCAGCGCACGCGCCAGCAGCGCGTAGACAGCCGCGTTGGCGGTCGCCATCACCACGAAGGTGGGAATCAGCACCACGGCCTGCGGCCAGAAGGCCAGGCGCGCGTCAAGGAACTGCGGCACGAAGGCCACGAAGAACACGATGCTCTTGGGATTCAGCGCGGTGACCAGCCATGCCTTGGCAAAGCGCTGGCGGCTGCTCCCGGACTGTGCCGTGACCGCCATGGCGCCGGCACGCGAGGCGCCGCGCAAGGCCTGGATGCCCAGGTAGACAAGATAAGCCGCACCGGCCCACTTCAATGCCGTGAACAAGGCCGCCGAGGTGGCCAGCACTGCGCCGAGGCCGGCCATCGACAGCGTGAACGCGGTCAGGTCGCCCGCAGCAACGCCAGCCACGGTGGCATAGGCGGAGCGGCCACGATGGGCAAGCGCATCGCCAATCACCAGCAGGATGGTCGGGCCGGGAATGATCAGTACGACGATGCTTGTCAACACAAAGGCCAGCCAGTGCTCGAAGGACATTGCAACTCCAGGTTTCGTTGATTGGGCACCCTGCGGGTGACGCATCAGTATAAGCAACGTGGCTTGCCGGTGACAGTGGCGCCGGCCCTGCCACGTCTCAGCCAGCCGGCATCGGAAAAACCAGGCAGGTGGTAGTGGCGTAAGCGTAGAGCTTGCCCTGCGTGTCGACGATGCGGCCCTCGGCAATCCCGATCTGCGTGGTCAGGCTGATGACCTTGCCCTCCGCGCGAATCGGACCGGTCTTGGCGGTCAGCGGGCGCACGTAGTTCACCTTCAGCTCCAGGGTGGTGTAGCCCTTGCCGGCCGGCAGCATGGTATGGACAGCGCAACCCACGCAGGAATCGAGCAAGGTCGCGGCATAGCCACCGTGCACGCTGCCGATCGGGTTGTAATGCTGGGGGCCAGGTGTGCCCTGGAAGACGAAGCGTCCCGCTTCGAACTCCACCGGGAAGAAGTCCATCAGTTGCGCAATCGGCGCACCCGGCAGCTTGCCGGCCAGCATGTCCTCGAAGAACTGCAGCCCGGCACGTTCGCTCAACTGCGCGAGCGTTGCCACACCCGGTCCTCCCAGCCTGGCGCGCGCCAGTCGTTCCGCCTCCTGCCACTGTGCCAGGGTGTCTTGCGCACTCATCTGCTTTGTCTCCATGATCCGCTCTGATCTGTTTTTGTGTCCCGTGCACGCAGCCACTTTTTCCGGCAGGCGCGCCCCGGCGCGAACCAGCAAGATAACCGCATCCACGAATTCTTGCTGCAGCGCGCCACAGAGCATCCGCGCAGCTGCCTGCATAATGATGGATATTGCGCCCGCGGCGCGCCCAACTCCCGCTCCTGCCTTGACTGCCATTCTTGAACTACGCAATGTAAGCAAGCAATACGGCGACACCGTCGTGGTCGACGATCTCAGCCTGAGCGTGCAGCGCGGCCAGTGCTTCGGCCTGCTGGGCCCGAACGGCGCCGGCAAGACCACCACGCTGCGCTTGCTGCTGGGACTGACCACGCCGGCGTCCGGCACGCTCACGCTGTGCGGCGAGCCGATTCCACAACGTGCGCCGCAGGCCCGCATGCGGGTGGGCGTGGTGCCGCAGTTCGATAACCTCGATCCCGATTTCACCGTGGTGGAGAACCTGCGCATCTTTGGCCGTTACTTCGGCCTGGAGCGCGCCGTGATCGAGGCGCGCGTGCCGGCGCTGCTGGAATTCGCGCGGCTGGAGAGCCGTGCCAAGGCGCAGGTAAGAGACCTGTCGGGCGGCATGCGCCGGCGGCTGACGGTGGCGCGCGCCTTGATCAACGACCCCGACCTGCTGGTGATGGACGAGCCCACCACGGGGCTGGACCCGCAGGCGCGCCACCTGATCTGGGAGCGCCTGAAGTCGCTGTTGGCCAACGGCAAGACCATCCTGCTGACCACGCACTTCATGGAAGAAGCCGAGCGCCTGTGCAACTACCTGTGCGTGATCGACAGCGGCCGCAAGATTGCCGAAGGCAAGCCGCATGAACTGATCGACAGCCAGATCGGCTGCGACGTGGTGGAAGTGTATGGCGACAACCTGGCGCCCCTGCGCGGCGAGCTGCACCCGCTTGCGACGCGCACAGAGATGAGCGGTGAGACGCTGTTTTGCTACGTCAAGGAGCCCGCGCCATTGCTGGCGGCGCTGCACGGCCGCAGTGGCGTGCGTTACCTGCACCGCCCCGCCAACCTGGAAGACGTCTTCCTCAAGCTGACCGGCCGCGAGATGCGGGACTGAGGCCAGACTGACAACGGAATGAACATGAGCGAACAAGACCCCCGCCCCGCCGTCGCGCCGGCCGCCGCCACCGCGGCGCGCCCTGGCGCCGCGCCGCGGCAGCATTACCCGCAGCCGCTGCTGCCGATGAACATGCGCAACTGGACCATGGTCTGGTACCGCAACTTCATGGTGTGGAAAAAGCTGGCGATTCCCTCGATGATCGGCAACCTGGCCGATCCGATGATTTACCTGTTCGGGCTTGGCCTCGGGCTCGGCCTGCTGGTGGGACAGGTCAACGGCGTGTCCTACATCGCCTTTCTCGCGGCTGGCACCACGGCGTCCAGCGTGATGATGTCGGCGAGCTTCGAGTCGATGTATTCCGCCTTCTCGCGCATGCATGTACAGCGCACCTGGGAGGCCATCATGCATGCGCCGCTGACGCTCGGCGACGTGGTGCTGGGCGAGATCATGTGGGCCGCGAGCAAGGCGGTGCTGTCGGGCATGGCCATCATGCTGGTGGCCGGCGTGCTGGGTTATGCGCAGTTGCCGGGCGCGCTGCTGGCGCTGCCCGTGATCGTGCTGGCGGGCATCGCGTTTGCCAGCCTGGCCATGATCGTCACGGCGCTGGCGCCCAGCTACGACTTCTTCATGTTCTACCAGACGCTGGTGATGACGCCGATGCTGCTGCTCTCCGGCGTGTTCTTCCCGCTGGAGCAATTGCCCGCGGGCGCGCAGGCCGCCACGCAGGTGCTGCCGCTGGCGCATGCCGTGGCGTTGATCCGCCCCATCATGCTGGGGCGCCCGGTCGACAACCTGGCGCTGCACCTGATCGTGCTCGGTGCCTACGCAGCCGTGGCGCTGGTCGTGGCGCTGATGCTGCTGCGCCGGCGCTTGCTGCGCTGAGGTTGCGGTAGAGGGAAGGGACTGCCGCGAGCGCCCGCGCCGGACATTGCCCCTGGCGCGGGACGTCTCCTTGGCGCTCAACGTGGGCGGCGGGGCTGGATCCGGTGGTGGCGCTGGCGGGCGAATAGCGGTAGCGAGCGGCCCGGGGGAGAGTATGATGCCGGGCACGGCGCAAGGTGTCCGGTGTACCTGGAAACCTGAGGCCGGCCGCCCACATCACCTCCACCGTCCCGCAAGCGCGAGCAGTGTCCATGCCATTTCCAATGTACGTCCGCGTCGCGCCAGCGAAGAAAGAGCCGCAGGAGAGCCGCGTCATGCGCGCTGCTGCAACGTTGGCCGCTTTGAGCCTGTGCGGCGCAATGGCCGCTTGCAGCGTGGTTGGCGCCACTGTGGCAGTGGGCAGTGCTGCGGTCTCTACCGTGGCCACGGTTGGCTCCGCGGCAGTGAGCGTGGGATCGACCGTGGTCGAGACGACCTACGACGTGACCAAGGCCGGGGTCAAGGCCGTGGCCGGCAGCGGCGACGACGCCGTGCCGGCGCACTGAGTGCGCGGGCGCCTTGGCGCCCTGACGCTTCAGCCCTGCAGGCCGCGCAGCAAGTCCGCCTTCAGGTCTGCTACCGATTCGAGGCCGACAGCCAGGCGGATCAGCCCTTCGCCGATGCCCGCGGCCGCCTTGGCTTGCGGGCTGACGCGTCCATGCGTGGTCGTGTAGGGATGGGTCACGGTGGTGCGCGTATCGCCCAGGTTGCCGGTGATCGAGCACACGCGCGTGTTGTCGATCACGCGCCAGGCATTGGCGCGCTGCTGCTCCGGGGTATCCCCCTTGAGTTCGAACGACACGATGGCGCCGCCGCCGCTTTGCTGGCGCTGGGCCACCTCGTACTGCGGGTGGGACTTCAGCGCCGGGTGATATACGCGCGCGACCGCCGGATGCGACTCCAGGAACTCGGCCAGTGCCAGCGCGCTCTGGCTGTGGCGCTCCATGCGGATCGCCAGCGTTTCCATGCCCTTGAGCAGCACCCAGGCGTTGAATGCCGACAGCGTCGGCCCGGCCGTGCGCACGAAGGGGAACACCTTGCCCATGATGAAATCGTGCGAGCCCAGCACCGCGCCGCCCAGCACGCGGCCCTGCCCGTCGATATGCTTGGTGGCCGAGTGGACCACGATATCGGCGCCGAATTTCATCGGCTGCTGCAACGCCGGCGAACAGAAGCAGTTATCCACCACCAGCAGCGCGCCAGCGTTGTGGGCAATGTCCGCCACCGCGGCGATGTCGGCCACTTCGGTGAGGGGGTTGGACGGCGTTTCCAGGAAGAACAGCTTGGTGTTCGGCTTGACCGCCGCGCGCCAGGCCGCCAGGTCGGTGCCATCGACAAAGGTGGTTTCCACGCCGAATTTGGCGAAGATGTTGGAGAACAGCGTCATGGTGGAGCCGAAGATGGCGCGCGAGCTGACCAGGTGATCGCCCGCTTGCATCGCAGACATCACGATCGACATGATCGCGCTCATCCCGGATGCGGTTGCCATGCACGCCTCGGCGCCTTCCAGCGCCGCCAGGCGGCTCTGGAACATCGCTACCGTGGGGTTGGTGAAGCGCGAGTAGGTGAAGCCCGACTCCGAATTGGCGAAGCGCTCCGCGGCCTCGGCAGCGCTGTTGAAGCAGAAGCTGGAGGTCAGGTACATCGCCTCCGAGTGCTCCATGAACTCGCTGCGCATGGTGCCGGCACGCACGCCAAGCGTATCGATGCCAAGGGAGTCGAGGGGAAGCGGTTCGTTCATGATGGGGAGGCGGTGGTACCCGCGCGGTTATCCGTGTAAGTGGTGGTAGCCTGGCTGCCCCGGCTGCGCGCCGGCGGCAGCAATAAAAAAGCCCGTGCGATCTTTGGCCGGGGGCCGAATCGACGGGCTGCTTGTGTTCGTTGGGATAGGCCCCGCGCTGCGGCGGGAATCCGGCTTGCCAATGTGCCTGTGGTGCGCACAACCGGGAAGCCGGCGTTCCGCTTTAGCTGTTTCGGGCATTTCCCTGTGACGGGCAATTTCCTGTTCCGCGAGCAATGATCAACACCAACGATCAACCTATCGCTCCGGCAGTACCCGCGTCCGCAAGCTGACAATCAAATCGACGCCCGGCAATGTTACGGCCGGGCCTCGCTTCTCGTCAACTCCACGCCGGTCATCACGGCGATTGCGGGCGTGCGCCGTCTTACTCGTTGCCGCCGGAGCGTTGCAAGTGCAGTTGCGAGCGCTCGCTATCGCCAAGGCCACCGGTGCCATCGCGATCGGCCTGGCTGCGCGCGGTTTCCAGGCGCTCCAGGTAGGCTTCGTCGATATCACCTGTGACGTAACGGCCATCGAAACACGAGGCATCGAAGTCGTTCAGCTTGGGGTTGATGTCACGCACGGCCTGCTTCATGGCTTCGACGTCCTGGTAAACCAGCTTGTCGGCGCCGATGATGCGGGCGATTTCTTCATCCGTGCGGCCATAGGCAACCAGCTCGCTGCGGGTGGGCATATCAATGCCGTACACGTTGGGGAACTTCACCGGCGGCGCGGCCGAGGCAAAGATCACCTTGTTGGCGCCGGCTTCGCGCGCCATCTGCACGATCTCGAAAGACGTGGTGCCGCGCACGATGGAATCGTCCACGATCAGCACGTTCTTGCCCTTGAACTCCACGCCCATGGCGTTGAGCTTCTGGCGCACCGACTTCTTGCGCACCGCCTGGCCGGGCATGATGAAGGTGCGGCCGATATAACGGTTCTTGAAGAAGCCCTCGCGGTAGTTCACGCCCAGCTTGTTGGCCACCTGCATCGCGGCCGGACGGCTGGAGTCGGGAATCGGCATCACCACGTCGATGTCACCCGCGGAGACTTCGCGGCGGATCTTCTCGGCCAGGTAGTCGCCCATGCGCAGGCGCGCGTCGTAGACGGGCACGCCATCGATGCACGAATCCGGGCGGGCCAGGTAGACGTACTCGAAGATGCACGGCGTAAGCACGGGATTATCCGCGCACTGCTGGGTGTAGAGCTTGCCGTCGAGGTCGATGAAGATAGCCTCGCCAGGCTCCACATCGCGCTCGAGCTTGTAGCCGATGCCTTCGAGCGCCACCGACTCCGACGCCACCATCCACTCCTTGCCGGTCGGCGTTTCCACGCTGCCCAGGCACAACGGACGGATGCCAAACGGATCGCGCACGGCCAGCATGCCGTAGCCAGCGATCTGCGCGGCGATGGCGTACGAGCCACGCACGCGGCGGTGCATGCCGGCCACGGCCTTGAAGATCGTGGGCGGATCCAGCGCCAGGCCGCTGCTGGCACGCTGCAGCTCGTCGGCCAGCACGTTGAGCAGCACTTCGGTGTCGGAGTGCGTGTTGATGTGGCGGCGGTCGCGGCTGAACAGCTCCTCGTGCAACTGTTTCCAGTTGGTCAGGTTGCCGTTGTGGGCCAGGATCACGCCGTAGGGCGCATTGACGTAGAACGGTTGGGCTTCTTCCTCGCTCGAGGCCGAACCGGCGGTGGGGTAACGCACCTGGCCGATGCCGGCGGCACCCGGCAGGCCGCGCATATTGCGCGTGCGAAACACGTCGCGCACCAGGCCGTTGGCCTTGTGCATGTGGAAGGTGCTGCCGTTTGCGGTAGCGATGCCGGCTGCATCCTGTCCGCGGTGTTGCAACAGCAGCAGGCTGTCGTAAATCAATTGGTTAACGGGCGTGGATGAAACCACACCGACGATACCGCACATGCCAAGCTCCCAGGAAAGGCGTTTGAATCAGGGGGCGGCCCCGCCCTTCAGGGAGGAGCCCGCGTACTACCAGCCGGGCGGGTCTGCCCGGCCTCATGTCATGTCTTGACGTATTTGGCGACTTCGGGAGGCAGCCAGGGCCGCAGCGACTCCATCGCCTGCATCACGTAGGGCCGGGACAGCGCATCGCGCCAGAATGCTTCCTCAGGCAGCTTGGTGAACCCAGCCACGGTCACCACGAACATCACCACCAGCGCGCCGCGCAGCAGCCCGAACACCAGCCCGAGGCCACGGTCGGCGGGCTTGAGCCCGGTGCTCTCCAGCAACTGGCCCAGCACCGTGCCGGCCAGTGCCGCGGCGATCACGGTACCGATGAAGACCACCGCGAAGCCCAGCGCGCTGCGCGCCAGCTGCCCACCGGGCACCGATTCGGGGATCCAGCCTGCCGCGGTGCCGGCGAAGTGGTAGGCCACCAGGAACGCCACCACCCAGCCGATCAGCGATAGCACTTCCCGCACCAGCCCGCGCAGCACGCCGATCAGGCCCGAGGCGATAAGGATGAAAACAACGCTGTAATCGAAAAAAGTCGGCTGCATGCGTAATACGGTGTCCCGGTGCGGCGGCTGGGTAATGAGGATAGTGGGGCTCATGGGGCAACCAGCCCGCGCCGGGCTTTACTGTTCGATCACCTTGGCGGTCAGGCCCGCGGCGCGCACCCGCTTCTCGGCGGCGTCAGCCGCGTCGCGATCCGAAAAAGGACCGGCACGCAGCAGCACACGCTCGCCGTCGGCCAACACCTTCTTCTCGATATAGGCGGGCACCTTGCCTGCCTTGAGCTTGCTCAGCCAGAGCTTGGCCTTCTCCTCCGAGGAGAACGCGCCGATCAGCACCAGGAACTTGCCGCTGCCCGGCTTGGCTGCGGGGGTGGCCGGCTTGTCGGCGATTTTCTCGGCAGGCGCTGCCGCGGTCGCTGCGACGGTAGCCGCAGCGGCCGGCTTGGCCGCTGCCGAATCGGCAACCAGTTCCTCGCCGGCATCGAGCGCCTGGCTATCGAGCTTGGATTGCGGCGCGGGCGGCAACGGATCCGCCTTGCGGGCATCAGGCTTCACCTTGCCCGCGGCGCCCCCCGGGCCACCATCGATCTTGACCGCGATATTGTCGACGACCGGCCTTGGCTGGGTCTCGAAGACGATCGGCAGCACGATGACGGCAGCCGCCATCAGCACCACCGCGCCGATCAGGCGCCGGCGCGCCCGCTGCTTTTGCGGAAACTCGGGGTCGAGCGTGTCGTCCGCGTACTCCTCGGCCAGGCGCCGCGACGACGCGATGCCTGCCCCCGGGTCCGAACGCGAGCGGCGCCCACGCTCCGGTGCCGGGGCGTTGCCCTTGCGGGAAGAAAACAGCGAAAGCAGGCCCATAGATTGGTTCGGTGCGACGGCCGTAAAACCGGCCGTTGAAATTGTCGCTCAGATTGCGCGGCGATTTGCCCCGGTGTTAGCCCCGGAAAACTGCCCGGCGGCCGCGCGACTCAATTTGCCCGGGTGGCGCGATATGCCATCACGCCCGCCACGGTGTAGAACGATCCGAAGACCAGAATTCTATCATCCTCGGTCGCTCTGCCGAGGGCATCCCGGTAAGCCGCCTCCGGGCTGGCAAAGCAGGCTGCCGTGGCATCTGGCCCCGGATGGAAACCGCCCTCTTCCAGCTTCTCCAGCAGGTCCGCCGCGCTGGCCGCGCGCGCCGTCGGCAGGTCGGCCAGGCACCAGTGGTCGACCCTGTCCGCCAGATGCCGCAGCACGCCGGCGATGTCCTTGTCCTCCATCGCGCCGAACACCGCGTAGGTGTAGCGGAAGAAGCCCATGTTGTCGAGGTTCTGGCCAAGCGTGGCAGCCGCATGCGGGTTATGCGCCACATCCAGGATCACCGTCGGGCGCCCCGGCATGACCTGGAAGCGCCCCGGCAACTCCACGAAGGCCAAGCCGTTGCGCACTTCCTGTGCACTCACCGGCAGCCGCGGGCGCATCGCCTGCAGCGCCGCCAGCGCAGCCGAAGCGTTGAGCAACTGGTTGGCGCCGCGCAACGCGGGATAGCCCAGCCCGTTGAGCTTGCGCTCGCGGCTGCTCCAGTCCCACTGCTGACGCTCCTGGCCCTTGGAGGCCTGCTGATGGAAGTCCCGGCCCACCAGCCAGAGATCCGCGCCGATCGCCACGGCATGGTCGATCACCGACTGCGGCGGCACCGGATCCGCCACGATGGCCGGCACGCCCGGACGGAAGATCCCCGCCTTCTCGTAGCCGATCTTCTCGCGCGTATCGCCCAGGTAATTTGTGTGGTCGATATCCACGCTGGTCACGATGGCGCAATCGGTATCGATCACGTTCACCGCATCCAGCCGGCCGCCCAGCCCCACCTCCAGGATCATGGCATCCAAACCCGCCGCGGCGAACGCATGGATGATGGCCAGCGTGGTGAACTCGAAATACGTCAGGCTCACCGGATCCGCAAAGCTCGTGCGCGCCCGCTCCACCGCCTCGAAATGCGGCAACAGCTGCGCGTCGGTGGCGAACTCGCCATTGATGCGCGCACGCTCGTTGAACGCCATCAGGTGCGGCGACGTATGGCAACCCACCTTGTAGCCCGCCTCAAGCAGGATGCGCTCCAGCATGGCGCAGGTGGACCCCTTGCCGTTGGTGCCGCCGACGGTGAACACCACCGCATCGATGCGCAGCCCCAGGGCCTCCTTGACGCGGGTGATGCGCGCCAGGCCCATGTCGATGCCGACCGGGTGGGCGGATTCGAGATGGGTTAGCCATTCGGGGAGGGAGGGGAAGATAGGCATGGTGGGGAGACGGCGTTAATCGGGGGAGTGGCTTATTGGAGCCGGTTTTGGGGTAAGTGGTTCTTTTGCGGGCGGATTGGCTGAGTTTGGATTTGCGTAGGGGTGATGTTGGGGCGTGTTGGGGTAAGTCAAAGGTCTAACGTCAAAGGCAACTTCAACGGCTTAACGTCAAGGGCAACTACAAAAGCAACTGCAGTTTCACCTCCCCTTCGGGGAGGCGACCTACTTTTTTGTCTTGCCAAAAAAGTAGGCAAAAAAGGCGCGCCGGATGGGGCGACAACCCCTCGGGATTTCACGAAAAGAGCGGCCGGGACCCAAACTCGCATCGCCTTAAGGCGATACTCAGACATGGGTCCCTCTTCTCCGCTCTT
>NZ_JBXANI010000039.1:11557-70884 GCF_058801495.1 Cupriavidus sp. GW822-FHT03E04 | reverse complement strand
CGCCTTCTTTGCCTACTTTCTTGGCAAGACAAGAAAGTAGGTCGCCGCCCCGCAGGGGTGGTGAAACTGCAGTTGCCGTTGCCTTTGACCTTGACGTTAATCAGTTGCAGTTGCAACAAACAAACAAACGAACTAACTAACTAACTAACCTCAATCACCCCGTTCATCGTCTCATGCCCGGACCCACAAAAAATATCGCACAAGAACCCAAAGCTGCCAGCCGCCTTAGGCAAGGCCGAAACCCGCACGACCTTGCCGGGCGGCAAATCCTCCCGAATGCCGAGATCCGGCACGCTAAACCCCATGATCACATCCTGCGCGGTCAGCTCGAACACCACCGGCTCTCCGACCCGCAGCGCAATCCGGTTTGGCGTGAAGACAAACTTGCGCGCATGCACCTTGATCACCCGCGGCGCAGCGGCAGCGCTTTGCAACAGTGGCGTCCCGCCCGCCAGCGCCAGCAGGCAGCACAGCGCCCGCCTGCGGCTGATTCCTTCCCGTCCGATGACTGACATGACCAACTCCTGATAGCGAGTTCAAAGCAGCTCAAAGCAGCTCAAAGCCATTCAAAGCCGTTCAAAGCGGCGTGGCACGATCTGCTCAACCATTGACAGGCTTCTCCTCGATCCCGAAATCCCCCGCAGCCCTGCCCGCCTCCACTTCCCGCCAGCCCAATCCCCGATAAGGCTGCGCCGGATCCCACGGCACCGGCAAGCGCTGCGGCTGCGACCCCGCCACCGGCAACGGGAACATCAGCGAGCGCGCCGCGTGGTGCGCGATATGCCCGGTCATGTGGTGATGCTCCTGGTGGATGTGCCCATAGAACACCGTCACGTTGGGATGCGGCATCAGCCGCTCGATGACCTGTGCGCCGTCCCGGGTAGCCCAGTCCCACTGCGGATACAGGTCGAACAGCGGACGGTGCGTGAACACCACGATGCGCGCGGACTGCGGCTGCTGCGCAAGATCCGCGGCAAGCCAGTCGAGTTGCGCCGCGCCCACCCGCCCGGCAGGATCGGACACGTTGTCCAGCACGATGAAGTGCACGCCCTTGTGGTCGAACACATAGTGCGTGGGCCCGAACAGTTCGCGATAGGCCTCGCCCTGGTCCAGGCTGGCGTCGTGTTCGCCCGGCATCAGGTGCACAACCGGCACCTTGAGCGCGGCGATGATCGACTGGAACTCGCGCATGCGCCGGCGGCGCTCGGCGGGGTCATCGGTCGTGTGGGTAAGGTCACCGGTGAACATCAGGAAATCCGGCGGCTCGGCCAGTGCGTTGACCGCTGCCACCGCCTTGGGCAAGGTCCCGCGCGCGTCGGGATTGGGCGGGCCCTGGAAGCCCCAGTGCGCGTCCGAGAGTTGGACAAAGTAGAACGCTTCGTCGCGTCCGGCGGCCCATCCTGGCAATGCCGACACAAACACCGCGCCGCCGGCGCACGCGGCAAGCCCGAGAAAATCGCGCCGCTTCCATGCTCGCTTCATATTGAGCTCCATCGGATCGATCGGATCGATCGGTTTGATCTGGTTGCTGTGGACCTGCCTGTCATACCGGCGCGCAGGCGCGTTTATTCCCGTTGCTGGCGATAATTTTTTTACGTGGTGGTGGTGAGAATCGGGAATAAACTCAATGCATTCCCGGTATACGCGGCAGAGACGGAATGAACGGGGATGGCGCGCGATGCGTCCAACCCGGGCACCGAGCCAAAGGAGTGACGTGAACGCTGCCGACCAGCGCCGCCGTTTCGACGATCTGGTGCTTCCGCACCTCGACGCCGCCTACAACCTGGCCCGCTGGCTGTCGGGCAGCCCCGTGGAGGCGGATGACGTGGTGCAGGAAGCCTGCCTGCGGGCCTTCTGCTTTTTTGAAAGCTTCCGGGGCGATCAGCCGCGCGCGTGGCTGCTGGCGATCGTGCGCAACACGTGGTTCACCACCTGGCGCAAGCGGCGCCAGCCGGGCCAGGCCGAGAGCGCTGGCTACGACGATGGGCATTTCGATGGCGAGCCGCTGCCCGGCTGGCAGGATAGTCACGGCGACAGCCCTGAGCAATGGCTGCTGCGCGCCGAGGATGTCCGGCTGCTGCATGTGGCGCTGGAGCGCCTGCCGCTGGCCTTTCGGGAAGTCCTGGTGCTGCGTGAGCTGGAGGACCTGCCTTATCGCGACATCGCCGTCATCGCGGAAATCCCGCTGGGTACCGTGATGTCGCGGCTGGCACGCGCGCGCAAGCTGCTGGCGGCGGCAGTGCTCGACTTGCGCGCGGAGGGCAAGTGCGGCATCGGCACCCAGGGCGGCGCCGACCTTGGCGCGGCAGGCACCCTGTCCACCGCACCGGCAACGGGCAGGGCCGCCGCGGCAACCGCCGTCCACGCCACGCCGGCGCAACCTGCCGGGGAGACAGGCCATGAACTGCAATGACGCCCGCCTGCTGCTGCAGGCCAATGCCGACGGTGAGCTCGGCGCGGGCGATGCCTTGCGCCTTGAACGGCACCTGGCGCAATGCACGGCCTGCACCGCGCAGCTCGCGCACCTGCGCGAACTGCGCACCGTATTGCGCGCGCATGCGCCCTACCACCGCGCCGGGCCGGCCCTGCGCGCGCGGCTGACCACGGCGCTGGATGCAGCCCAGGCCGCGGCTGGCTCTGGCGCTGCGGCGGCGCCAGCCGGCAACGGTGGCGCATGGTGGCAATGGATGCGGCGCTATTTCGAATGGGGTCCCGCCGCCAATGCCGCCATGGCCGCGCTGACGGTGGCGACGCTGGGCATCGGCATGGCCCAGTACGCGCTGAGCGATGGCTCCGGGCCGACGGTGGAAGGCGAGGTGGTAAGCAGCCATGTGCGCGCGCTGATCTCGGGGCACACGATCGATGTCGCCTCGTCGGACCGCCACACCGTCAAACCCTGGTTCAATGGCCGGATCGACTACGCGCCGTCGGTACGGGAACTCGCGCCGCAAGGTTTCCCGCTGGTCGGGGGACGGCTCGACTACGTGCACGGGCGGCCGGTGGCGGTACTGGTCTACCGCCGCAACCAGCACCCCATCGATGTGTTCGTGCTGCCAGCGCGCACGGCGGACAGCAAGCCAGCCCTCAACCCCGGCCACAGCCAGGCACCAGCGCAGATCGAGGCGCGCCAAGGCTACCAGCTGGGGATCTGGGAGTCGGACGGCATGCGCTACGCGGCCATCACCGATGCCTCGGCCGACGACCTGCTGCGCTTCACGCAGGCCTGGCGCGCGGCTGGCGACAACCGCGCGCCCTGAGCCCTGAGCCCTGAGCCCGGCGCCCGGGCTCAGGCCAGCTCAGGCCAACACGAACGGCAACTGCCGCTGGCGCTTGCCGGTGAGCGTGAACAGCGCGTTGGCCACCGCTGGCGCAATGGCTGGCACGCCCGGCTCGCCCAGGCCGGTGGGCGGATCCTCGGATGGCACGAAGAACACGTCCACCACCGGCGCATCGGTGATGCGCGGCGGCGGATAGTCGGGGAAGTTGCTGTTCTTCACCACGCCGTTTTCGATCTCGATGGCAAAGCCCGGCCGCGTCATCGCCAGCCCGAACACGCATGCGCCCTGCACCTGTGCCTCGGCCGACATGGGATTGACCACGCGGTTGGCATGCACCCCGGCCGTCACGCGATGCACATGTGGCTCGTTTTTCACCAGCGACACCTCCACCACATAGGCCACCACCGTGCCGAACGACTCGTGCACCGCCACGCCCCAGGCCTGGCCCTTGGGCAGCTTGCGCTTGCCGTAGCCGGACTTGTCCACCGCCAGCTGCAGCGCCGCGCGATGGCGCGCGTGCTTGCCCGCGTCCAGCCGCGCAAGGCGGTACGCCACCGGATCCTGCCTGGCATTGGCGGCCACTTCGTCGACCAGCGTTTCCTTGACGAAGGCGGTGTGCGTGTTGCCAACCGAGCGCCACCACAGCACCGGCACCGCCACCTGCGGGTGATGCACCGATAGTTGCAGCGGGAAGCCGTAGTCGTTCTCCACCAGGCCTTCGACCATGGTTGAGTCCACGCCGCCCTTGACCATGAACGCCTCGAACGGCGTGCCGGAGAGGATGGACTGCCCGACCACGGTATGCTGCCAGCCGAGCACCTGCCCGTTCGCATCGGTGCCGATGCGCGCGCGGTGCACATGCAGCGGCCGGTAGTAGCCGCCGCGGATATCGTCCTCGCGGCTCCACATCACCTTGAGCGGTTCGTCATGCCCGTTCTTGACCCAGGCCAGCAGCACGTTGGCCGCTTCGACCAGGTAGTCGGAGGTGGGCACGGCACGCCGGCCGAACCCGCCGCCCGCCATCATGGTGTTGAGCGTGACCTTGGCCGGTGGCAGCCCGAGCACACGCCCGATGGCGGCCTGGTCCACGGTCTGAAACTGCGAGCCCACCCATACCTTCACGCTCTGCACCGCCTTGCCCGACACCTCGGCCTGCAAGGTGCAGTTCAGCGGCTCCATCGGCGCATGCGCAAGATAGGGAAACTCGTAATCCGCCGAGATGGTGCGCGCGGCGCCGGACATGGCGCCCAGGTCAGCCTGCAGCGCCACAGTGCCGGGTTGCGCGGCCAGCGTCCTGTACTGCGCGAACAGGTCCTTGGTGGAAACGCTGGAGCCGCTGTCTTCCCACACGATCTCCAGCGCGTCGCGCGCCTGCTTGGCCGGCCAGTAGCCATTGGCCACCACCGCCACGCCGGTGCCGCCGCGATCCACCGGCACCAGCATCACGTCGGCCACGCCCTTGATCGCGCGCGCCTTGTCGGCGTTGAAGGATTTCACCTTGCCGCCAAAGCGCGGCGGGCGTGCCACCACGGCCACCACCATGTTCTTGAGATGCACGTCAATACCGAAGGCGGTGGTCCCCTCCAGCTTGCCGCGCGCGTCCAGCCGGCGCGTGGGCTTGCCGATGAGCTTGAACTGCGCCGGGTTCTTGAGCGTTACCTGCTGCGGCACCGGCAGCGCCATGGCGGCCTGCGCCAGGTCGCCAAAGGTGGCGCGATGGCTGCCGGAGGTGACCACGCCCAGCGCCACCTGGCAGCTCGCCGGATCGACCTGCCACTGGGTAGCCGCGGCGGAAACCAGCATGGCGCGGGCGCGCGCGCCCAGCTCGCGGTATTGCTGGAAGGAATGGTTGAGCGCGGTGGAGCCGCCGGTGATCTGCATGCCGAAGGCGGGATCCTTGTACGCATCGCCGGCGGGCGCCAGCGTGGCGCGCACGTTGCGCCAGTCCACGTCGAGCTCTTCCGCCAGCGCCATGGGCAGCGCCGTATGCACGCCCTGGCCGAATTCGAGCCGGTTGACCGCCACCGTGACGGTGTTGTCCGGCGCGATCAGCAGGAACGCCTGCGGCGGTGAAGGCGGGGCCTTGGGCGCCGCGCCTTCCTGCGCCAGCGCGGCCTGGGCTGGCAAGATGCCGAGCGCCAGGCCGCCGCCGGCAAAGCCGGTCAGCTTGAGAAAACTGCGGCGGTCCAGCGCGGCGACGCCGCCGGCGTCCGCGTGCCTGCGATTGCCGCCGGCCAGCGCTTCGAGGTATCTGATTCGCATGGTGTCGTCCCCTTAAGCCAGCGCGCGCGCCGCGTCCTTGATGGCCGCGCGGATGCGCTGGTAGGTGCCGCAGCGGCACAGGTTACCGGCCATGGCCTGGTCGATATCGGCATCGCTTGGGTGCTTCTTGCTGCGCAACAGCCCGACGGCGCTCATCACCTGGCCGTTCTGGCAGTAGCCGCACTGCGCCACATCGTGCTTGATCCAGGCGTCGAGCACCGCGCGGCCAACCTTGTCGCCGGTGACGCCTTCGATGGTGGTGATGCGCGCGCCTTGTGCCGCCGAGACTGGCGTCACGCAACTGCGCGTGGCCTGGCCGTTCACATGCACGGTGCACGCGCCACATGCGGCCATGCCACAGCCGAACTTGGTGCCGGTCATGCCAAGGCTGTCGCGTAACGCCCACAGCAGGGGCGTGGAAGGATCAACGTCTACCTGCAACGGCTTGCCGTTGATATCTAGCGTGGTCATGGGGGGAGCTCCTTGGGTCTGTTTGCCCTGGTCCGCCCCCGGCATGGTGCAGCGGTTCGATCCGCCGCGCCGCGCCGGCGGCGGCCGGTCAGCAGCGTGCGCCCCAGCCGCGGTGCGCACGCCGTACAACCTTGTGAGCATAGTGCAAAAAGGGCAGTCGCGTGCGGTACCGTGCACCGCACCCGGGCGGCCTCAGGCCATGCCTTGCGGCGCGCGGTCGATAAAGCCCGTCATGCATTGCAGCCGGCCGTCCGCCGCCACGGTCGCGAAGTCGGTGCCGGCCACCACGGCTGCCGCACCCGCAGGCGCCAGTTCCCAGGTAAAGCGCAGGTTGCCGCCGTGTGCGTCGACCGGCGTCACGCGCGTAAAGTGAAAACCCGGAAAGCGCGCCTGGACGGCGGCGATCATGGCGTCGATCCCGGCGTGGCCGTCACCGCGCATGAGCGGGTCGACATAGCTGGCGGACTCGGTCCAGGCGCCGACGATCAGCGCGCGCCGGCGAGCTGCGTCGGTTTCGTTCCAGGCCGCAAGATAGCGATCCGCCAGGGCGGCAAGATCGGAGGCAGTGAAGTTGGCGGCGAGGTTGGCAGGTGCGGCGATGCGATCCGATTCGGACATGGTCTTCTCCTTGGTGTGCGTGAGCAAGCTGTCCATATCATCGGTGCGCGCAGCGCTACGCGCGATGACGCGCGGGGTAATTGCCGTCGCGTCGTCACCGCGCGCCCAAGGGCCGCCATGGCTGGCGAGGTGGACGCGTTTCGCGCCGGTCCGATATCCGCGCCAATACCCCTCCTCGGCAGGGCAATGCCTGAAACGCCTGTATGACTGGACCGGCAGCGCGCCTGTCCGCCTTGGCAGCAGACCGGCCGCCGGGGCCGGTTGCGGCTCGCCGCCGGCCACTCTCCTACCGCAAAACGGCGTCCGGCGCTAGTCCGAACAGCGGGAACACAGCGGGGTTTATCGCCTCGTGATTCCGGCGTATCGCCGCTATATTGATCCATTAAGCTGGGCCGTGCGTGCAACCTGCCCGACGCCCGCCCATCGCCTCAATTTCGAGAACGCAGCTTCAGGCTGACGCCACATGACGCCAGATTTGGATGTCCGCCCCTTGCCCACCACCTACCCGCGCTGGCAGCGTGTGTCGCTATCCGCCATCGCCTTCTTCCTGCTGGCCCTGGCCGGGCTGGCCGTGTCGCGCTACCCCGGAAACGTGGCCATGCTCTGGTTGGCCAACGCTTTCGGCCTCGGCATCTTGCTGCACCAGCGCCGCAGCGACGCGCCGTGGCAGCTGGCCGGGATGCTGGTGGCGGGCGCGGCGGCCAATGCGGCCATGGGCGATAGCCCCGCCATTGCGTTGGCGCTGGCGCTGGGCAACGTCGCCGAGATTGCCTTCTCGGCGTGGCTGGTGCGCGCCATGACCGGCGGCGCGACGCTCTCCCGTCCGGGCCCGCTGGCGCGCTTCGCGCTGACGCTGGGCGCGGCCAGCACGCTGGGGCCGACGGTAGGCGCCACCATCGGCGCCGCCACCATCGGCACCGCCTACCACAGCGGTTTTGGCGCGGTCTGGTGGACCTGGTGGACGGCGGACTCGATGGGCATCGTCATGTTGCTGCCGCTGATGGTATCGATCACGCGCGAGCGTTTCGCGGATACCTTCCGCCGCGCGCAGCTGCCCCGTTTTGCCGGCCTGCTCCTGCTGAGCCTGGCGGTGGGCGGCGTGGCGCTATATAAGAGCAACGAGCCGTTCGTGGTGATGGCGCTGCCGCTGGTGCTGGCGGCGCTGCTGACCAATCCCTTTGCCACTGCCCTGCTGACGTTGCTGGCCATCTGCGGCACGGTGGCGCTGGGGCTGATCACCGCGTCGCTCGGCCTGGGCGCGAACGAGCCGTTCCTGCTGCAGTCGGTGCAGCTGTCGACCGCGCTGATCATGGTGTTCCCGATCTGCATTGCCTTCCTGCTGGAGCAGAACCGGCGTGACCGCAGCGAGCTGCGCGGCAGCGAGCGGCGCTTTCGCCAGGCCATGGAGCATTCGGCCATCGGCATGGCGCTGGTAGGGCTGGACGGCCGCTGGCTGCAAGTCAACCGCGCCATCTGCGACCTGTTTGGCTATGATGCCGCCGAGCTGGCGGAGCTGCCTTTCCCGACCATCACCCACCCGGACGATCTCGCCCCCGACCTGCACCAGGTCGAGCGCCTGCTGGCCGGCGAGATCGAGTCGTACCGGATAGAAAAGCGCTTCCGCCACAAGGACGGCCACTATCGCTGGACCTTGCTGGCCGTCTCCCTGGTGCACGACGAGAACACGGGCAAGCCGCTGCATTTCATCTCGCAGGTGGAAGACATCGACGAGCGCAAGGCCGCGCTGGAAAAGCTCGAGGCGCTGTCGCGCCGGACCCAGCTGGCGGTGGAAGCCGGCGGCGTAGGCATCTGGGAATGGGACATCGCCAGCGGCGCGATCGAGTGGGACGCGCGCATGCATGCGCTGCACGGCGTCGATCCTGCCCTGGGCGCGCCGGACATCAAGCGCTGGACGGCCATGGTGCATCCCGAGGATGTCGAGCAGGCAAGCACCGAGATGCGCGAGGCGGTGCGCGGCACGCGCACCTTCGATACCGAATACCGCATCCAGCGCCCCGACGGCGCGGTGCGCCACATCCGGGCCATGGCAATGGTGCTGCGCCAGGACGATGACACCGCGGTGTCCATGATCGGCACCAACTGGGACATCACCGAACAGCGCCGCCTCACCGAGGCGCTGTTCGAGGAGAAGGAACGCCTGCATATCACGCTGCGCTCCATCGGCGATGCGGTGATCTGCACCGACGCCACCATGGGCGTCACCTTCATGAACCCGATCGCCGAGCAGCTCACCGGCTGGACCATGCAGGCGGCCGCCGGCCAGCCGCTCGAATCCATCTTCCGCATCGTCGACGAGCATACCAACGCGCCGATCCCCAGCCCGGTGGAACAGTGCCTGCTGACCTTGCGCCCGGTCTACCTGCAGGACGGCGCAGTGCTGCAAAGCCTGACCGGCGACCGCCATGACGTGCAGGACTCCGCCGCCCCTGTGCGCACGGCTACCGGGGAGGTCATCGGCGCGGTGCTGGTGTTCCAGGACATCACCGGCGCCCGCGCGCTGCAGCGCGAGCTGGCCCATTCGGCCTCGCACGATGCGCTCACCGGCCTGCCCAACCGCATCTGGTTCGAGAAGCGGCTGCGCGAGGCCTGCGAGGCTGCGCGCATGCAGCAACAGCATCACGCGCTGTGCTTTATCGACCTGGACCGCTTCAAGATCGTCAACGACACGGCCGGGCATGCCGCGGGCGACGTACTGCTGCGCGAGCTCGGCCACGTGATCCGCTACCACGTGCGCCCGGACGACCTGCTCGCCCGCCTGGGCGGCGACGAGTTCGCGCTGCTGCTCATGGACTGCACGGTGGACCAGGCCGAGCGCGTGTGCCAGAAGATCATCGATGCCATCCGCGGCCAGCGTTTCCCGTGGGAAGGGCGGGTCTACGATGTGGGCGCGAGCATCGGCATTACCGCCATCGACCACGAAACACCGCCGATGGGCGAGCTGATGAGCCGCGCCGACGTAGCCTGCTACGCCGCCAAGGCGGCCGGGCGCAGCCGCGTCTCGGTGTACCGGCGCGACGAAAGCGATGCGCAGCGCCACCACCAGGAGCTGCAGGTTGCCGCCGGCATCCACTCGGCGCTGGATGCGAACCGCTTCCGCCTGTTCGCCCAGGAGATCCGCGCGCTGCAGGAGCACAACCAGGCCGACCGCCATATCGAGATCCTGGTGCGCATGGTCGACGAGCAAGGCAAGCTGGTGATGCCGGGCGCGTTCATCCCCGCCGCCGAGCGCTATGACCTGATGGGCCACGTGGACCGCTGGGTGATCCACCACGTGCTGCACGAATTCGGCGAGCGCCTGGCTGCGGTGCCCAGGCTCACGGTCGCCATCAACCTGTCGGCCAATTCGCTGGGCGAGCCGTTCCTGCTGCCGTTCCTGCACGCCGAGCTGTACGAGTCCGTGCTGCCCGCCAGCCGCATCCAGCTGGAGATCACCGAGACCGCGCTGATCAACAACATGGCGGCGGCCAATCGCCTGGTGACCGAAATGCGCAGCGCTGGCTGCACCGTGGCGCTCGACGATTTCGGGGCGGGCTTGTCGTCGTTCTCCTATCTCAAGCAGTTTCCGGTGGACTATCTCAAGATCGACGGGAGCTTTATCCGCCACCTGGCCGGCAGCGCGGTGGACCGCGAGATCGTCAGCTCGATCAACGATATCGGCCATCGCCTGGGCATGCTGACCGTGGCCGAATCCGTGGAGGACGAGGAAACGCTGCAGGCCTTGCGCTCGCTTGGCGTGGACTATGCCCAGGGCTATGTGATCGGGCGGCCGATGCCGCTGGAATTGTTCCTGGAGAGTTGCCCGACCCAACCCGTGGACAACGCCTGAGTCACCTGGCGTGCGTGGCTGGCGGCGGCGTGCGCCGGCCGCGCCATGCCCCTTGGATCACACGCTGGCGCCCGCACGGGCGCCAGTTCCGCTTTCAGCCCCGTCACTCGTTCGGAAAACCGAACGCCCTGCTGCCCTATCCGCACGGAAATCCGAACCGTGCGCCGAGCGCACATTAATTTCTCCTTGTTTTTCAGCAGCTTAGGCGCCTTCGGCACGGCCTTTGGCCTGGCACGCCTCGTGCAATGTATGCGCCGGCCCCAAGCGGCCATACAGGTCGACGGTTGGCTCCCCCCGTGCCGGCCCGGACCCAAAACAATGGAGGAAACAATGATCGACCCCGCCTTGCCGACCTTGCCCACCACACCGGTGGGCGCCGGGCACACGCTGCCCGTGCCCGTTCGGCATGGATCAACGCATTGATCCGGAATGATTCCGGATTGAACAGGCACTGATCTTCCCGGCTGAGGCCGCATGGCGCTGTCCCCACGACGGCAACGCCATGCCAGAAGGCTGCCAGCCCCCCGCAAAACAGCCGTCCGGCCATTGGCCGGGCGCATCGGCCCGACTTCTGATGAAACTGAACCGACTGCCCACCCTGATTTTCATTGCGATGCTGCTTGGCGTGCTGGCCGGCACGGCCGCGCACCACTATGCGCCGGACCCCGCCGCCGCCAAGTCCATCGCCGACCACCTGTCCATCCTGACCGACGTGTTCCTGCGCATGATCAAGATGATCATCGGGCCGCTGGTGTTCGCCACCCTGGTCAGCGGCATCGCCAGCATGGGCGACGGCAAGGCCGTTGGCCGCATCGGCATGAAGGCGATGGCATGGTTCATCGCCGCGTCCATCACCTCGCTGCTGCTGGGCCTGCTGATGGCCAACCTGCTGCGCCCGGGCGAAGGCATGAACCTGGCGCTGCCGGCGGCGGACGCGGCCTCCAACCTGAAGACCGGGGCGCTGAACCTGCGCGATTTCATCGCGCACATGTTCCCCAAGAGCTTCGTCGAAGCCATGGCCACCAATGAGATCCTGCAGATCGTGGTGTTCTCGCTGTTCTTCGGCTTTGCGCTGGGCACGCTCAAGGACGGCATCGGCAAACCCGTGCTGGCCGGCATCGAAGGCCTGTCGCACGTGATGCTGAAGATCACCAACTATGTGATGGCCTTCGCGCCGGTCGGCGTGTTCGGTGCGGTCGCAGCGGTGATCACCGCCGAGGGCCTGGGCGTGCTGGTCGTGTACGCCAAGCTGCTGGGCGCTGTCTACCTGTCGCTGGCGCTACTGTGGGTGGCGCTGATCGGCGGTGGCTACTTCTTCCTCGGCCGCGACGTGTTCCGCCTGCTCAAGATGGTGCGCGCACCGCTGATGATCGGTTTCGCCACCGCCAGCAGCGAATCGGCTTACCCCAAGGTGATCGAGCAGCTCGGCCGCTTTGGCGTCAAGGAGCGCATCACCGGCTTCGTGCTGCCGCTGGGCTACTCGTTCAACCTGGACGGCTCGATCATGTACACGTCCTTCGCCGCGCTGTTCGTGGCACAGGTGTACGGCATCCACCTGTCGCTCTCGCAGCAGGTCACCATGCTGCTGGTGCTGCTGGTCACCAGCAAGGGCATCGCCGGCGTACCGCGTGCCTCGCTGGTGGTGGTGGCCGCGGTGCTGCCGATGTTTGGCCTGCCCGAGGCGGGCATCCTGCTGGTGCTGGGCATCGACCACGTGCTCGACATGGGCCGTACCGTGACCAATGTGCTTGGCAACGCCATTGCCACAACCGTCGTCGCCAAAAGCGAAGGCGCCATCGGCGCGCCGGTGCCCGAAGAAGCGGATGACCCCGCTGCCGACGGCAACCGCGGCCTGACACCCGTTCAGGTCCTGGCCGGCAAGTAACACTGCCAGCGCGCCAAGGCCCGGCCACCGATCAGGTGGCCGGGCCTTTTTTGTTTCCGGGGGCCGGAAAACCGCGATGTGGTAAAAGACGGGGTCGCCGCGGGTGGCGCCATCGCACAATGTGCACATTGGCGCTCCCACCCCCTACTCTTACCCCTTTGCACGATGCACTTTTGCTGGCGCCTGCAGTCTTAACCAGTCGGGCTCGCTGCCCGCGACCGAGTTCCTTCGCCTTCGCTTCCTGCGCATTCCGCCCGCTCCCATGACCGGCCCGCTCCCTTCACACGCTACCCCGCAAAGCGCCCCGCACGACACCTCCGCTCGTGCCGCACGCCTGCGCCCATGGGTGCCCCTCATGGCCATGCTGGCGCTGGCGACGCTGATCGGGCTGGCTGGCGCCATGGGCTACCGGTACAGCTACGACAACGCGCTGGCGCGCCAGGGCGAGCGCGGCCAGGTGCAGCTGCGCCTGTACGGGCAGGCCCTGTCGAGCGAGCTGGCGCGCTATGACTACGTGCCCAGCCTGCTCTCACTGGACGACAAGATCGCTACCCTGCTGGCTCACCCGAACGACCCGGCACGCGTCGAGGCCGCCAACCAGTACCTGGCCGCGGTCAATGCCCGCGCCGGCACCCGCGTGGTGTTCGTACTCGATGCCCGCGGCCACGTGCTCGCCACCAGCAATTGGCAGCGCCCCGACAGCTACCTGGGCGAAGACCTGAGCTTTCGCCCCTACTTCAGCGACGCCGCGGACGGTCAGCTGGGCCGCTTCTATGGCGTGGGCACCACCCGCAGCGAGCCCGGCTACTACCTCTCGGCGCCGCTGGGCGATCGCCACAAGCCAAGCGGCGTAGCGGTCGTCAAGGTGGGGCTGGAACCCCTGGAGAACCGCTGGCAGGGCGCCGATACCCAGATGCTGCTGACGGACGAGAACGGCGTGGTGATCCTGGCCTCCGACCCGTCCCTGAAACTGGGCGCGCTCAAGCCGCTGGCCCCCGAGCTGCGCGAGCGGCTGCAACGCAACCTGCAATACAACCGCGCCGCGCTCCCGCAGCTGGAGCTCACGCCGGTACGCAAGCTGTCCGACAGCGACGCCCTGGTCCGCCTGCGCAGCGGCCCGCCCATGCTGGCGCAGAACGCCGAACTGGTTGGCACCGACTGGCACCTGACGCTGCTCACCAATACCTCGCAGGCCCGCGTGGCCGCGCTCAGCACCGCCGCGCTGGCCGGCGTGCTCACCGCCTTCCTGTTGCTGCTGGCGGCGGCCTGGAACGTGCGCCGGCGCATCGCCAGCGAGCGCATGGCCGCGCGCGCCGCGCTGGAGGCCGCCAACGGCGAACTGGAGCGCAAGGTGGCGGAGCGCACCGCGGACCTGTCCGCCGCCAACCAGCATCTGCAGGCGGAAGTCGCCGAACGCATCCGCGCCGAGGCAACCTTGCGCCAGGCCCAGGATGGCCTGCTGCAGGCCGGCAAGCTGGCCGCGGTAGGCCAGATGTCCACCGGCATCGCCCACGAGCTCAACCAGCCCCTTGCCGCCCTGCGCACGCTCTCGGGCAATACCCAGAAATTCCTCGAGCGCGGCGACAACGCCACCGCACAGGCCAACCTCGGCACCATCATCGGCTTGGTGGAGCGCATGGGGCGCATCACCGGCGCGCTCAAGTCATTCGCGCGCAAGCCTGGCAATGGCGGCACCGCCGCTCGCCTGGCACCGCTGGACGATGCGGTGGACAACGCCCTGTTCCTGCTCGATACACGCCTGCAGGCGGTACGCCCGGCGCTGGTCCGGGAGATCGAGCCGGACCTGATGGTGACGTGCGATCCCAACCGGCTGGAACAGGTGCTGGTCAACCTGATCGGCAACGCGCTCGACGCGCTGGCCGGCAACCCTGAGCCCCGGCTGGAGCTGCGCAGCCACCTGGCGGGCAGCAAGCTGCGCCTGACCATCCGCGACAACGGCCCCGGGCTGTCCGAGGAAGCCTTCGCGCGGCTGTTCGAGCCGTTCTTCACCACCAAGCCGGCAGGACAGGGACTGGGCCTGGGCCTGACGCTGTCGGCCGGCATCCTGGACGAGGTCGGCGGCAGCCTGGAGGCCAGCAATCACCCCGACGGCGGCGCGTGCTTCACGCTGGTGCTGCCGCTGGCCAGGCTTGACCCGGAGAGCCGCCATGGCAATTGACCCGAACCACGCCGATTCCCCCGACGCGATCGACCCCGCGCCGCTGACCGTGCTGATCGTCGAAGACGACCCCGACGTGCGCCTGGGTTGCGAGCAAGCACTGCGGCTCGAAGGCATTGCCACGCGTGCCGTGGCGAGCGCCGAAGCCGCCCTGCGCGAGGTCGGCAGCCATTTCCCCGGCGTGGTGGTGAGCGACATCCGCCTGCCCGGCATCGACGGCATGGCGCTGCTGCATGAGCTGCGCTCGCGCGACGATGCGCTGCCGGTGGTGATGGTCACGGGCCACGGCGACGTCAGCCTGGCCGTGCAGGCCATGAAGGCCGGCGCCTACCACTTCCTGGAAAAACCGTTCTCGCCCGAGCGCCTGGTCGAGGTCACGCAGCGCGCGCTGGAAAAGCGCCGGCTGGTGCTGGAAGTGGCCGAGCTGCGCAGGAAGCTGGCCGGGCGCGACACCTTGCAGGCGCGCCTGATCGGCCATTCGCCATCCATCGAACGGCTGCGCAAGCTGATCGCCGACCTGGCCGACACCGCCGCCAACGTGCTCATCCACGGCGAGACCGGCACCGGCAAGGAACTGGTCGCCCGCTGCCTGCACGAAGCAAGCTCGCGCCGCGCGCGGCACTTCGTGCCGATCAATTGCGGCGGCCTGCCCGAGCAGCTGTTCGAAAGCGAGATCTTCGGCCATGAGGCTGGCTCGTTTACCGGCGCGGCGCGGCGGCGCATCGGCAAGATCGAGCACGCCGAGGGCGGCACGCTATTCCTCGACGAGATCGAGAGCATGCCGATGCAGATGCAGATCAAGCTGCTGCGGGTGCTGCAGGAGCGCGTGGTGGAGCGGCTTGGCTCCAATACGCCGGTGCCGGTCAACACCCGCGTGGTCGCGGCCACCAAGGCAGACCTGAAGGCGCTCTCGGCGGCCGGCCAGTTCCGCGCCGACCTGTATTACCGGCTCAACGTGGTGACGCTGGAGCTGCCGCCGCTGCGCGAGCGGCGCGAAGACGTGCCGCCGCTGTTCGAGCATTTTGTCGCGCAGGCGGCGCTGCGCTTCGAGCGCGAGGCGCAGCCTGCCACGCCGGCGGAGCTCGCTGCGCTGATGGCCTATCCGTGGCCGGGCAATGTGCGCGAGCTGCGCAACCTGGCCGAGCGCCATGTGCTGGGACTGGGGTGCAATCCCGGGCAAGGCACCGCCGAGCCGGCAGCGCTGCCGCTGGCGCAGGCCGTGGAGCAGTTCGAGCGGGCCATGATTGCCGACGCCATGCGCAGGCATGAGGGGAACCTCAGCCGCGCGAGCGAGGCGCTGGGCATTGCCAAGACGACCTTGTTCGATAAGGTCAGGAAATACCGACTTTGAGATTCCAGGCGTTGCGGTTTGCGCACAGCTTGCGTTGAGGCTTTCCTTGCGGCTTCGGTCGCCGCGCCCCCCCGCCCCCTGCGCCCTCTCAGCCCTTTCGCTCCACCTCCCCGCCCTTCTCCCTTCCCTCCCGCTTCCCCCCGCCCCGCTTCCTTCCCGCTTCGTTTTTCCTTGTGTGAGGTGCCGCACCGAAGCGGCGCGCACGCCGCGCCACTATGGTTTCACCCCTTCCCGCGCGCTTTGCACCTTGCCGTGCCTGGCGCGGCCGGTGCGGGACAAAGCCTGGCTTCGGCCGGGTTCGGCGACCGCGGTGCTGGCCCGCACCGTGGTCGCCTCCCATGGCTGCCGGGCCTTGCCGCGCATTGAGAATGCCGCTAACAAGCAGGAGCGGACCGACGATGATCCTTCAAGGAAACGACCCGACTACCGGCGCTTCGTTTTCGCTCGGCAACCGGATTCAGCGCCAGCTCTGGCACTGGGCCTGGTTGTGCCTGTTCCGGCCAAGCCCGCGCCCGCTGCATGCATGGCGCTCGGCGCTGTTGAGGTTGTTCGGGGCGCAACTGGGCCCGCATGTGCATATCTATCCGGGCGTGAAGATCTGGGCGCCGTGGAACCTGCGCGTGGGCAGCCATGTCGGCGTGGCCGATGGCGTCACGCTGTACAACATGGCGCCGATCGTCATCGGCGATTTCTGCGTGGTCTCGCAGGGCGCGCACTTGTGCACCGGCACGCACGACTACAACAGCGCCAACTTCCAGCTGGTAGCCCATCCCATCGTGCTCGCGGCGCACGTGTGGATCTGCGCCGAGGCCTTTGTCTCGCCCGGCGTGACGTTGGCCGAGGGCGCGGTGATCGCGCCGCGCGCGGTGGTGAGCAAAAGCCTGCGCACGCCATGGACCGTCTACGGGGGCATCCCGGCCCGCGCCATCAGCACGAGAGTCAGACATGCCAAGCCCCCAGCCTAGCCAGCCCATGCAAGCGCCGGGCATTTCCGTGCTGATCCTGACCCGCAACGAGGAGCAGGACCTGCCGGGCTGCCTGCAAAGCGTGGCCTGGTCGGACGACATCCACGTGTACGACTCGATGAGCACCGACGCCACGGTGGCGATCGCGCAGCGCTTCGGCGCGCATGTCACGCAGCGCGTCTTCGACAACTGGGCCAGCCACCAGAACTGGGGCCTGCAGCACATCGGCTTTCGCCATCCCTGGGTGTTCTACATCGACGCCGACGAGCGCATGACGCCCGAGCTTGTGGCGCATGCCCGGGCCGCGGTGCGCGCGGCGCGCGACGAGGTCGCGTTCCGGGTGCAACGGCGCGACTTTTTCCTAGGCACCTGGCTGCGCCATGTACAGACATCTCCCTTCTACCTGCGTTTGTTCCGGCCGGAGCGGATGCGCTACGAGCGTCTGGTAAACCCGGTATCGATTCCTGACGGCCCGGCCGGCGAGCTGACGGGCTACCTCGATCACTACCCGTTCAGCAAAGGCGTGACCCACTGGATCACCCGCCACAACAATTACAGCGGGCTGGAAGCGATGCAGATCATCGAGAACCGGCGCGGCGCGGCAGCGTTCAGCCTGGCCGAAGCCCTGTTCGCGACGGATTTCCACCGGCGCCGCGCGCACCAGAAGGAACTGTTCTTCCGCTTGCCGATGCGCCCCCTCGTCAAGTTCGCGATCCTGTACCTGGGCAAGCGCGGCTTTCTCGATGGACGGGCCGGGCTCACCTACGCCATGCTGCAGTCGATCTACGAATACTTCATCGTGCTCAAGACGCACGAACTGGAAAGGTCCATGGCGCTGCCCGCGCCAGATCCCGAGTCCGTATGCCCGGAAGGCGCGCCGGCACCCGTGCGCCAGTCCCTCCCGATATCGGGTATGGCAGCTGATGCGGAAGGTGAGTTCAGCAACCTGCCAGTCACATCGACCCGGCAAACGGTGGCAGTGGCTCGCGGGCGAAATCCCTGACGGCAAGCGAGATTGCCGCACACGCCATATTTGTCATTCCTGCGGCAAGCGGCCGCACGGCCATGTGCGCTATACGTTTCGACGCTCGGAGCGACCGGTGGAAGCACTTCAGATGTATGCAATGTTTGCGATAAATTCCCGCTCGCCCGTGTCTGCCAAAACGCGGCAATATGCGTTTAAGCCCAGAAGTGGGAGCGTTCAATGCGATTTCGAAATATTTGGTGCGCCGTCTGGTTGCTTATGTTCGATACCGCATATGATTCGAGGCTGGCATTCTTCCGTTGGGAGAATCAGGCACCGGTGACATAGATCATGCCGTTGCACAACCGTGGGAGCACCGTCGCTCCCGCCGCCCCGGATGCGAGGGCAGGTTACGCAAGAGGCCTTATGGTGCCAGCATGCAACCGTCTTCATGGCTCGCGTTGCCTTGCATTGCCAAGCCCCAAACCAGCGCGAAAAGCTCGCGCTGTCACTGCTGTTTCTCTCGCAGTGCGGTGTATTTAGTTAACGGGTGAACGGATGAAACTGGATTCAGAACTGGCTGAAAAGCCTTACTACAGTACGCGTACCGCCGCGAAGCTGCTCAATGTGTCATTGGGCACGGTGCAGAAAATGGTGGAACGCGGCGAACTCGGGGCCTGGAAAACCAACGGTGGCCACCGACGCATACATAAGGAAACCGTGCATCGCCTGCTGGCCACGCGCGTGGGGCAGGAACTTCCGTCTGTGCATGAACTCGACCTGGTGGTGTTTCACCCAAACCACCAGGAAGCCCAACGTATCCACGCGCAACTGGGCAAATGGGGCTTGCCCCTGAAAAGCGTGGTGGTGGAGGACGTGGTGGATACCATCATTACTTCGGTCAGCTCGCATCCGCGAGTGGTGTTGTACTACGTGGAAGAACTCACTGACGCCGAGTCGGCCACCATCGAGAAGCTGCAGAACTTCTTTGCGCGCCAGAACGTCATCTTCGCCGTGATCACCAACCGCCAGGCCTATGACGGCGTGGCCGATGCGCTGCAGCAATGGGGCATCATGGTGTTCCTGAAGACGCCCTCGCTGGAAGAAGTCAAAGGCTTCCTGCGCGCGCAGCTGATGATGACCCGGGGCGCAGCCGGCTGATCGGCCGGCACATCGCCAAGACCCTGTCCAGGACGTTTCACCGGCAGCTATCTGCCCGGCCGTCACCCGGCCGCCCGGCTTGCCTTGCCCGTTACCCGTGGGCGTGGCACTCGCTATAAACCGCACACCACAACGCCGCAGTCTCGTGACCCGCACGACTGCGGCGTTGTGGCATGGGCCGCCGCTTCAGGCCAGCGCCGCCAGCGGCTCGCGCACGGGCTGCGGCACTCCGGCGTCCATCATCCATCCATATAGATTGCGGGGATCCGGCGGCGTCGCCACCAGCTCCACGTGGCTGCCGCGATGCTGCGCGTGGGCCGCGGCATGAAGCCAGCGCAGCGCGGAGTAATCCTCCAGCGCAAACCCCACTGAGTCGAACACCGTCACCTGCCCCGTTTCGGTGCGCCCGGCCACCCGGCCGGATAAAACCTCCCACAACTCCGTCACCGGCGTATCCGGTGGCAATTGCTGGATCTCGCCTTCGATGCGGGTCTGCGGCGCGTACTCGACCACAATGCGCGCCTGGCGCAGGATCTGCGGGTGCAGTTCGGTCTTGCCCGGGCAATCGCCGCCTACCGCATTGATATGCACACCGGGCGCAACCAGGTCAGGCGTGAGGATGGTGGCCCGCGTCTTGTCGGCGGTGACGGTGCTGATGATGTCGGCACCCTGCACGGCTGCGCGCACGGAGTCCACCGCCACCACCTTCAGCCCCTGCACGCCTTGCAGGTTGCGCGCGAGCCGCGCCGTCGCGGCGGGATCGATGTCGTAGGCACGGATCTCCCGGATGCCCACCATGGCATGGAAGGCCAGTGCCTGGAACTCCGCCTGCGCGCCGTTGCCGATCAGCGCCAGCGTGGCGGCGCCGGGCCGCGCCATCACCTGCGCGGCGAGTGCCGACGTGGCGGCGGTGCGCAATGCGGTGGCCAACGTGAGGTCGCACAGCAGCAGCGGAAAGCCGCTCGCCACTTCCGCCAGCACGCCAAAAGCCATCACCGTCGGCATGGCGTTCTGCGCATTGCGCGGATGGCCGTTGACGTACTTGAACGCATACTGCACGGCGTCGCTCACCGGCATCAGCTCGATCACCCCGTCGACGGAGTGCGTCGCCAACCGCGCGGATTTATCGAATGCGTCCCAGCGCACAAAATCCTGGCGAATGTGATGCGCCATCTGCGCGATGGCGTTGGCGACGCCCGTGGCGCGCACCAGCGCCGCCACATCGGCGGCGTCCAGAAAGCGGGTCATGGCGATCTCCTTCATGGTGTTCTCCCTTGCTGGCTCGGTATTGGTTTGTGCTCGTCCTTCGCGCTCATGCCGCCACCGCGGCGCCGTCGGCCGCGGCGCTCGCCCGGGCCGGCCCGCTGGTGCGGTCCAGGCGCAGCGTCATGCAGTAGGCGCCGCCGCCGGACAGCATGTACGGCGACAGGTCCACCTCGCGCAGATGGTAGCCGCGCTGGCCCAGTTCGGCGCGCAGGTGCGGCGTGGTGCGCGTCATCACCACCTGGTCATGCAGGTTGACCGCATTGACGCTGAAGTGGCGCAGGTCGTCCTCGCTCGCTTCGATGCGCAGGCTGGCCGGCACGCGCTCGCGCAAGATGCGCAGGGCGTCCTGCGTAAAGGCGGGCGGGTAGTAGAGAATCTCGCCGCCGGACAGCGGGCAGAAGCACACGTCGAGGTGATAGCTCTGCGCCGTGGCAAGCTCCAGCGCGACAACCTCGCGGCCGAAATGGCTCGCCATGGCATCGGCCGCGGCACGCGAGGAGCGCGGGCCAAAGCCGGCCCAGAAGTGGCCGCGCACGGCATCCCAGATGCAGTCGCCAGCGCCTTCCTGGTAGCAGCCTTCGGGCAGCAGGCTGACAGAGTCGATCAGGCCGCGTTCGCGCAGGCCCTCGAAGATCCGCGCAAAGGGCGCTTCCTCGCCGGCCCGTTGGGGATAGCGAAAGCGCGCCAGCACGGCGTGGCCGTCCAGCACCACGGCGGCATTGGCGGGGAACACCATGTCGGGCAGGCCGGGCGCGCCGGGCGCGGTTTCCACCGTGAAGCCGGCCGCCTGCAGGGCCGCATGCAGGGATTCGAAGGATGCCACCGCATTGCGATGCATGCCGCGCGGGTTGCTAGCCCAGAGGCCGGGGTCCATCCACGGGTTGATGCTGTACGACACATCGTAATGGGTGGGCTCGACAAGCAAGATGGTGGGCTGGTGGATCACGCTGGCTCCTTTGGGTGATGGGTGACGGGGGTCAGTCAATGCCTTGGAATGCCTGCATTCTGGTGCACTGCCCCGCTAACTAAAAGCCAGCAAGTTGCGCAATTTGCCTGTGCCATACTGCAAAACGCCAGCTAAAATTAGCGAATCGCCAGCCGCAACGAAAATGCAGGTAAAGGCCCTCCCCAGCCCCCCTTCCAGAACCCACCATGGACGACACCGACCGCCAACTGCTCGCCCTCTTGCGCGACAACGCGCGTACGCCCGCCACCGCCCTGGCCAAGGCGCTGCGCGTCTCGCGCGCCACCGTGCAGAACCGCATCGACAAGCTGGAAAAGGAAGGCCTGATCGTGGGCTACACGGTGCGGCTGAAGCCCGAAGCCGAGGCGCACCGCATCCGTGCCTGGATGACCATCGCGGTGGAAGGCAACAAGGCGCGCACGGTGCTGCAGGCACTGCGCGGCGAGCCCAATGTGCAGGCCATGCACACCACCAACGGGCGCTGGGACATCATCGCCGAGCTGCGCGCGGATTCGCTGGAAGCCTTCGACCGCACGCTGGACCGCATCCGGCTGATCGACGGCATTGCCGCCACGGAAACCAGCATCCTGCTGTCCAGCTACAAGCTTTAGGCGACGCGAGCGCGCTTACGCTGCGGCAGTGCCGCGCAGCCGTTCCCGCCGGGTTTCCTCGTGCAGCACCTGGCCGCTGGGGCGCAGCAGGTCGCGCAGCGAGACCACGCCCACCAGCCGCATGGAATCCAGGTCGGCCACCACCGGCAGCCGGCTGACACCGAGCTGCGCCATGCGGCCCGCAGCGAGGCGCGCGGTCTGCGCCGGCAGCAGCACCTGGTGCGGCTGCAGTGGCGCCATCAGCGCGCGGCCGGCCTCCATCGAAGCTTCCCGCCCGCGCAGCGCGTTGCGCTCCAGCATGCCGACCACGCGCGCTGCGCACACGACCGGATAGCCGCGATGCGGTGCGTGCTCGCCAAAGTGGCTGGCCCACAAGACGTGGACCGGCTGCTCGCCATCCACGCTCACCACAGCCGTCGTCATCAAATCCGCCACGTGCTGGCGCTCGAGCGGATCCACGCCATACTCGCGATAGATATGCAGGCCCCGGCGTGCGATCTTCTCGGTCATGATCGAGCGCTTCATGGTCAGCACCGTGAAGCCATGCGCCATCGCCACGGTCAGCAGCAGCGGCAGCAGAGCATTGCTGTCATGCGTCAGGCCAAACGCGAAGACGATGGCGGTCAGCGGCGCGCCAAGCACGCTGCCCAGCACACCCGCCATGCACACGAGCGCCCACAACTGCGGCGAGGCGCCGGGCAGCCACGGCGCCAGCGCCACGCCAAGGCCCGCGCCAAGCATCAGCAGCGGGGCCAGCACGCCACCCGACGTGCCGGACCCCAGCGCTGCCACCCAGATGATGGCCTTGACCGTCAGCAGGGCCAGCACCACGCCGATCGCCATGCGGTTGTGCAACAGGTCCGCGATCACGTCATAGCCCACGCCCAGCGCGCGCGGCTCGAAGTACCCGCCAATGCCGACCACCAGCCCGCCGATTGCCGGCCACCACATCCAGTGCAGCTTGAGCTTGGAGAACTGGTCCTCGGTGCGATAGAGCGCCAGCGTCAGCGCGGCGCCCAGCACGCCGCAAAGCAGCCCGGCAACCACGCACGAGCCCAGCGCCATGGTGCTGGGCGGCGCGGTGTGCAGCGCAAACAAGGGGCCAGGCTCGAACACCATCGTGCGCAGGAAGCCGGCAACGGCGCAAGCCAGCGCCACCGGCAGCAGGCTGCGCGGGCGCAGCTCGAACAGCAACAGCTCCACGGCCAGCAGCACCGCCGCCACCGGCGTGCCGAAGATCGCAGTCATGCCGGCGCAGGCACCCGCCACCAGCAGCGTCTTGCGCTCGGCCGCGGTGAGATGCAGGTACTGCGCGAGCAGCGAGGCGATCGAGCCGCCGGTCATGATGATCGGCCCCTCCGCGCCAAACGGCCCACCGCTGCCAATCACGATGCCAGAGGACAGCGGCTTGAGCACGGCCACCCGGGGCGACATCTTGCTCTTGCCGAACAGCACGGCCTCGATGGCTTCCGGGATGCCGTGGCCACGGATCTTGTCGCTGCCGTAACGCGCCATCAGGCCCACCAGCAGGCCGCCGACCGCCGGCACCACGATGACCCATGCCCCCAGCGGATGCTGCGCCGGCGAGCGATCCGCCAGCGACAGGGTCTGATAAAAGAAGAGATTGGTGAAGAACCGGATCAGGTTCAGCAACAGCACGGCAGCCGCCGTGCTGATGGCCCCGATAAGGGGCGCCAGCGCTGCCAGCAGGAGCAGCCGGCGGTCGACGGCGTAGTCGCGTTTTTCGAAGTGCATGGCCAGGATCGGGAAAGTAGGCGGAGGACGGGACGCGGATCGCGGGCCGATCCCGCTGCGCGAAAAACGAAATGTATCACGTCATGATATATTTGCACGCTGGATTTCCGGAGCACGATGCCAAGGCGATCCAGGTGCGCTATTACGCGCATTCACGCGCATTCACGCGCATTCGCCCGCACAACCCAAAGAAAAAAGACCCATGCCGCCATCCCAGGCCCCCTCCTTAGCCGATTTCCCGCCAGGCCGGGCACGTGCGTGGCTGCGCGCGTTTGCCCCCACCCCCATCGCGGCCGGCCGCCGCGAGCGCGTCAAGAGCTGCTTGGGCGCGCTGGTCGGCCTGCTGCTCACCGAATGGATCAGCCGTCACCTGCTGGGCGGCTTCAACCCCTGGTTCATCGCCCCGATGGGCGCCTCCGCGGTGCTGCTGTTCGCCGTGCCGGCGAGCCCGCTGGCGCAGCCCTGGTCCATCATTGGCGGCAACCTGGTGGCGGCGCTGATCGGCGTGGCCTGCGCACGCTGGATCCCCGAGCCCGGGCTGGCCGCCTCGGTGGCCGTGGCGCTGGCCATTGTCGCCATGTTCCAGTTGCGCTGCGTGCACCCGCCCAGCGGCGCGGTGGCGATCACCGCGGTGTTCGGCGGCCACGCCGTGACCCAGCTTGGCTTTGGCTTCGTGGTGATGCCGGTCGCGGTCAACTCGATGTTGCTGCTGCTGGTGGCGCTGCTGTTCAACAACCTGATGCGCCGGCGCTATCCGCACCGCCCCGTCGAACACGCCAACCCGCACCGCACCGCCGATCCGTTGCCGAGCGAGCGGGTGGGGTTCAACCGCAGCGATCTGGACGAAGTGCTCAAGGCGCGCGGCGAGTTCCTGGACATCGAGGAAGACGACCTGGAAGACATCCTGGTGGCCGCGCAGTTACGGGCGTATCGCCGGCACTTTGGCGATGTGCGATGCGTGGACATCATGTCGCGGGACGTGGTGACGTTGCAGCCCGGGCAGAGTGGCCTGGAGGCGCGCGCCCTGTTGTTCAAGCATGGGATCCAGGCGCTGCCGGTGGTGGATGCGCAGCGGCGGCTGCTTGGCATGCTTGGGTTGGCGGATCTTCTTGCGGCGCGCAGTGGCGCCGAGGGGCAGGTCCGTGCGGGAACTGCCAAGGACCTGATGCACACCGGCACGGCTACGGCACGGGCAGAGCAACCCATGGTGGAGCTGGCGTGGGCGTTTTCCAATGGCGGCCTGCATCAGGTGCCGGTGGTGGATGCCCAGCGGCGGCTGCTGGGCATCGTCACGCAATCGGACCTGATCGCCGCGCTGCTCGAACAAGGCCCACCGGCAAAAGTGGAACCGGATGCGCAGCCGGCAAGCTGACCCGCGCGGGCGCTAGCGGCTCGCCTGCAACCCGCCCGCCGCCGGCATGGCGTGTGCATCGGCACGCGCCATGCCATTGAACAACAGGTTCAATGCCACCGACATCACGCAAGCCAGCAGGATGCTGCTGTGCATGATGGGCTGCAGCCAGCCCGGCAATTGATTGAACAGCGTGCCCGAGAACGTGGGCAGCAGGGAGATGGCCAGGGTGGCGGCAACGATATACACGTTGTGCCGCGTGCCCTCGAAATCCACCCGCGCCAGCGTGCGCACGCCCGCCGAGGTCACCACCCCGAACATGAACAGCCCTGCCCCGCCCAGCGCCGGCAGAGGGATGGAGGCGACGACCGTGGCCAGCTTGGGGAACAAGCCCAGCGCGCACAGGATCACGCCCGCCGCCACCACGACCCAGCGGCTCTTGACGCCCGTCACCACCAGCAGGCCGATGTTCTGGCTGTAGATGGTGTAGGGAAAGCCATTGAGCGCCCCGCCGATCAGGCTGGCCAGCCCGTTGGCCCGCAAGCCATCCGTCATCTCGCCCGCGCTCAGCGGCTTGTTCACGACATCGCCGATCGCCAGGAACAAGCCCATCGACTCGATCATGATGATGATCATCACCACCACGATCGTCAGCGTGGCCACCACGTCGAACACCGGCCAGCCGAAATAGAAGGGATGGATCACGTCGACCATCGGCGCCTCGGCCACGCCATGGAAGTCCACCATGCCAAAGGGGATCGCCACCAGCATGCCGGCCGCCAGCGCCAGCAGCACGGAGACGTTGGACCAGAAGCCCTTGAGCCACTTGTTGATGACCAGGATCAGCGCGAACACAAAGCCCGCCAGCGCCAGGTTGTGCGGCGCGCCGAAATCCGGCGCGCCGCGCCCACCGCCCACCCAGTTCACGCCGACCGGAAACAGCGACAGCCCCACCACCATCACGATGGACCCGCCAACGATGGGCGGAAAAAAGCGCAGCAGCTTGCCGAACACCGGCGCCAGCAGCATGGTGATGACGCCGCCCGCCATCACCGCACCGATGACAGCCGGCAAGCCAAGCGCAGGATTGGTGGCGATGACGAGGATCGGCGGGATGGCGCTGAAGGCCACGCCCTGCATCACCGGCATGCGTACGCCGAAGCGCCAGAAGCCCGCGGCCTGCAGGATGGTGGCGATGCCACAGGTGAAGAGGTCGGCATTGATCAGGACCGCCACCGCCTCCTTCGGCAGCTTGAGCGCGCTGGCGATGATCATCGGCACCGCAATGGCACCGACATACATCACCAGCACGTGCTGGAAGCCCAGCATCACCAGCGGCCCGGGAGCGGGCACCTGGTCAACTGCGGCCGGCCTGTCGCCGGCCAGATCTTGCGTGTTCATGGGGTTGTCTCCTCTTGTGCCGTTACGTGCGATGACGCGACATCTCTGGGAATACGGGCGCGCAAAAAAAAGAGAGCCCCGGAACCTGGCTAGCGCCCAGCAGGCGCCGGGGCAAGATCAAGCAAGCATTACAGGTGCACCTCCTTCTCGCCATGCGCCTGCAGCAGCGCCATCAGCTTCTTGCGCATCACCAGCCCGGGCTTGTCGGACGGCATGTGGAACTCCATGCGCCGCGTGGTATCGATGGGCGCGTCGTAATCCGTGGCCTCCAGGATCTCCTTGTCCTCGCGCGTGACCGCATGGTCGAACTTGACCAGTTCCTCGGCGGGGGCCTGCTGCTCCGTGTCGTTGCGGTATAGCCACTGGACCATCATCGTGCTCTTGTCGTCGATGGGCGTGGCGCAGTTGACGATGGTGTGCACCAGGCCATTCGGATAGGTGCAGCCGAAGCGGCGCGAGAACGGCATGTACCAGTTGTCGTGCAGGTGGCGGATGGTCTCCGGCTCCTTGCTGCCGGTGAGCAGCCAGCTATCGGGCGGGTTCATGATCGGCACCGAGCGGCGCGATTCGAACCCCCACGCGTTCTCGATGATCTCGATGTCTGCTGGCTTCGGGCTGGCGAACTTGCCGAAGGTGTTCTTGTGCACGAAGCTGAAATGCGCGTTGTCGAACGAGTTCTCCATGAAGCGCAGGCCGCTGCATGCCCAGCGCTCGTAGAACTGCGGGATGCGGCGCAGCGAAGGATCGTTGCCTTCGGGGATATCCGGGATGTCGGTCAGCGGGTCTTCCAGCGCCACCCACACGTAGCCGTAGCGCAGCTTGCAGTGGTAGTTCGCCACGCGTGCGTTGGCGGGGATCATGTTCTGCGGCATCTGCGGAATGCGCACGCACTTGCCGCTGCAGTCGTAGGACCAGCCGTGATAGCCGCAGCACAGCAGGCCGTCCGAATCCACATAGCCCTTGGAGAGCTTGGCGGTGCGGTGGCAGCAGCGGTCGCGCACGGCTGCGGGCGTGCCATCGGCGCCGCGCCAGATCACGATGTCCTCGCCCAGCAGCGTGAACGGCTGCGGGCCAAGGTCGAGCCTGGACTCGGGAATGACCGCGTACCAGAAGCGCCGCAGGACCGGTTGTTGAGTGACAAGCATTGGGAAGTCTCCTCTCGTATTGTCGAGTGTGGGTTGTGCAGGCGTGCGGGAGTGCCGTTCGTTGTGTTCCTGTTTCAGGCCGGTGCGGCTGGTGCGGCTGGTGCGGGTGGTGCGGGTGGTGCGGGTGGTGCGGCTGGTGCGGCTGGTGCGGCTTGCACCGGCAGCCAGTCGCTGATCTGTTTGGCAAGCACGCCCTTCTCGGCCACGGCCTTGCCCAGCAGCGCGAATCCGGTCAGGGCGCCTTGCGTATCGCGGAACAACGCGCGCAGGCCCGCGCCGGCTTCCGCGGCCACCGCCTGGGACTCGATCTCCCAGTTGCCCGCGCCGGCCAACGCGGGCGACACCACGGTCGGCAGCACGGGCGTTTTCACCACCACCGGCATGGCGGAGTAGCTCAGCGGCGTAGGCGTGCCGGCCAACGTGCGGGCCAGTGCGCGCGCAGCCTGCATCAGCGGCATCACGTAAGGCAGCACCAGGCCGTCGACCTCGGCGCAGTCGCCCAGCGCGTAGACCGCCGGTGCGCTGGTGCGCAGCAGGCGGTCCACCACGATGCCGCGCGCGGTGGCAATGCCGCCGTCCTGCGCCAGCGCCACGCGCGGCAACAGCCCGGTGGCGGACAGCACCACGTCGGCGGCGATCTGCGCGCCGCTGGCCAGTTGCACCGCGAGCCCGCCATCACGGCGATGCACCGCGACCGGCATCTCGCCAAGGTGCAGCCGCACGCCGAGGCCGCGCAGCGCGCCGGCCATCAGAGCGCCCGCCTCGCCCGGCAGCAGCCGGCCGAGCGGCCATGCGGCGGGATCAACCAGCTCGACGTCGAAGCCACCCGCGTGCAGGTCATTGGCGAACTCGCAGCCGATCAGGCCGGCGCCGAGGATGGCCACGCGCCTCTTGCCTTGCAGCGAGGCGTGAAAGCGCGTGTAGTCGGCAAGATCGTTGACGGTCTGCACGGCATCGGCACCATCGCCTTGCAAGCCTGGCGCACGCGCGTGCGCGCCGAGCGCCAGCACCAGTTGCCCGTAGCGCAGCGGTTGCCCGTCGACCAGCACGGTGCCGGTGGCGGTATCGATGTCCGATGCATCGGCATGCGTCATCACGCGCGCGTTGAGCTGCGCAGCCATCTGCTGCGCGCTGGCGATGGCCAGTGCGACGGGTGCCTTGTTGCCGGCCAGCGCATTGGACAGCATCGGCTTGGAGTACGACTCGCCGCCATCGCGCGTGACGATGACCAGCGGCGTCGCGCTGTCGAGCTTGCGGAACTCGCGCGCCAGCGTGTAGCCGGCCAGGCCGGTACCGAGGATGACCAGCGGCAGCGCTTGCTGCGATTTCGCGATGATGGCGTCGTTCGCGTCGTTCGTCATGGCTCAGGCCACCACTTCCATCTCGAACTCGGCCTTGCTCACGCCGCAGTCCGGGCAAAGCCATTCGTCGGGGATATCCTCCCAGCGCGTGCCGGCGGGAAAACCGTGTTCGGGCATGCCGAGCGCTTCGTCGTATTCAAAGCCGCATACCATGCATTTCCATTTCGTCGCTGTCGTCATTGCGAGTCCTTTCGTCGGGTTCGGGTTGTTCCGTGCTTGCGTGCCGGTCGGACGGCTGGCCTACGCCAGCGCAAATGGCGTGGCGCGCAAGCGCTTGCCGGTGGCCGCAAAGATGGCGTTGCCGATCGCCGGCACCACCGGCGGGTTGGACAGCTCGCCAACGCCGCCGGGCTGCCTGCCGGAGGGCGGCATCACCACGATCTCCAGCGCCGGGGCGTCGCTCATGCGCACCACCGGGTAGTCGTGGAAGTTGCTTTGCTTCACCCCGCCGTTCTCGATATGCACCGCGTTCATCAACGCGGTGGACACGCCCCAGTAGATGCCGCCAGCCAGTTGCTGGCGCACCGAGCTGGGATCGACGGCAAGCCCGCAGTCCACCACGCAGGTGATCTTGTGCACGGTGATGGCGCCGTTCCTGACGCTGACATCGGCCACGATGGCGATATAGCTCTTGTAGCCTTCGTAGGTGGCCACGCCCAGGCCACGGCCAATGCCGCCCTTGCCCGGCTTCGCGCCGGCTTTCCAGCCCGCCAGCGCGGCGGCGCGGTCGAGCACCGCCACATGCTCGGGCTTGCCTTGCAGCAGCTTCCTGCGCAACGCCACCGGGTCCTGCGTGCTGGCATGCGCGGCTTCGTCGATCAGGCTTTCGATGGCGAAGATATTCGGCACGTAGCTCACCGCGCGCCACCACCACACCGGGAAGCCCGGCTCGTGGCGCACCCAGGCGAGGTCGAGCGCGGGCACCTGGTAGTAGAAATCGTCGCGCATGCCCTCGGTGCAGCTCGGGTCGACCGGCACCTTGGCCAGGAAGCCGGGATCGTCGGGCTCCTTGATCGACGGCACCACGGCGCGCAGGCTGAAGGCCTGCACATTGCCGGCCGCGTCCAGCGCGGCGCGCGCCTTGTGCACGCTGGCGCTCTGGTAATAGAACGCGTGCATGTCGTCTTCGCGGCTGTAGAGCAGCTTGACGGCGCGGCCCATGCGCTTGGCGATATAGGTCGCTTCCAGGATGATGTGCAGCCCTTCGCGGGCGCCGAAGCTGCCGCCGGCTTCGGTCAGATGGATCTTCACTTTGTCGCGCGAGATGCCGGCAATGGTCTCGGCCGCCTGCGCGCAGCGCGAGGGCACCTGCACGCCGCCCCAGTACTCCACCGCGTCCGGCCGCACCCACGCCACGATGCTGAGCGGCTCCATCTGCGCATGCGCCTTGTAGGGCATGGTGTAGACCGCTTCCACCACCTTGGCGGCGCCCTGGAAGGCGGCATCGGCATCGCCCTTGACCTTGGACTTCTTGCCAGGCTCGTCCACGCGCGCGGCCATGGCGCGGATGGCGGCCTCGGCGCTGAAGTCCTTCATTGCGCTTTCACCCCACGCCACCTTGAGCGCCTGGCGCGCGCGCTGCGCGGCCCAGAAATGATCGGCCACGATGGCCACGCCGGGCTGGCTGGCGCCGTTGATGGGGCGCGCGGCCGGCGCGTCGGGGCGGAAATGCGCGATCGTTTCCGGGATCTCGGTGGCGAACACATCGCGCACGCCGGGCAACGCCTTGACCTCGGCGGCGTTGAACGACACCACCCGCGCGTTGACCACCGGCGCGTGCACCACGATGGCGGTCAGCATGTCCGGCAGCTTGACGTCGATGGCGTAGCACGCGCGGCCGGTGAGCTTGTCGGCCACGCGGTAGCTGCTGCGCTCCTTGCCGATCAGCACGAACTCGTCTGGCCGCTTGAGCGTGACCTCGGCCGGCACCGGCAGGCCTGCCGCGCCTTCGGCCAGCTCGCCGTAGGTGAGGCGCTGTCCGCTGGCCACGTGGATCACAGCGCCTGCGGCCGTCTTGCAGGCCGCCGGCTCCACCGCCCAACGCCGCGCCGCCTGCGCTACCAGCATGGCGCGCGCGGTGGCGCCCGCGCGGCGCAGCGTGTTCCACTCCAGCGGCACGCTGGTGCTGCCGCCGGTCGCGTGCATGCCCCACAGCGGATGCAGGTAGGCCTTGGCGAGCGGATCGTCGGGCTGGATCACCTGCACGGTGGCCCAGTCGGCATCCAGCTCCTCGGCCAGCATCAGGCCCAGCGCATTCTTCACGCCGGTGCCGCTGTCGTACTTGTGCACCACCAGCAGCACGCGGTTGTCAGGGGTGACGCGCACCCAGGCATTGGGGGCGAAGTTGCCGGCCGCGCTGTCGGTGATGGGCGCGGCGGCCGCGTTGCGGATGAGCTGGCCGCCGCTGCCGATCTCCAGCAGCAGACCGCCGGCGAGCGCCGCGCCGGCTTGCAGGAAGCGGCGGCGCCCGCCGTTGGCCGGGGTGGCATCGATCAGGTTGAGCTCGCGCTTCATGCTGGCTTGCCTCCACGCAGTTCGGCGGCGGCGCGATGGATCGCGCGGCGGATGCGGTCGTAGGTACCGCAGCGGCAGATGTTGCCGGCCATGGCGGCGTCGATATCGCTGTCGGTGGGGTTGCGCTTGCTGGCCAGCAGCGCGGCGGCCGACATCAGCTGGCCGGACTGGCAGTAGCCGCATTGCGGCACGTCTTCGGCTTGCCAGGCTTTCTGCACCGCGTGCAGCGCATCGGGCTGGCCCAAACCCTCGATGGTGGTGACCCGCTTGCCGGCCACGGTGGAGACCGGCGTCTGGCAGGCGCGCACCGGGGCGCCATCCACATGCACCGTGCAGGCGCCGCACAGGCCCATGCCGCAGCCGTACTTGGTACCGGTGAGATCGAGCTCGTCGCGCAGCACCCACAGCAAGGGGGTGTCGCCGGGAGCTTGCACGGCGCGCAGGGCGCCGTTGACTTTGATGGGGGTCATGGTTCTTTCTCCTTGCTCCGCCGTTTGTCACTGCTTGGCGCTGCATATCACTGCTTGGCGCTGCTGATTGCTGTCTTTGGGGGCTGGCGGGCCGTGTTGAAGCAAAGACTAGCTGCGCCAAATCCATATGTGAAATATGATTTGAGAATCTTTTCCATACGATATTCATATGGATATCCGCCAACTCCGCTATTTCATCGCCGTCGCCGAGGAGGGCAACTTCAGCCGTGCCGCCGAGCGCCTGCATATTTCCCAGCCGCCGCTGAGCCAGCAGATCAAGTCGCTGGAGGCGTCTCTTGGGGTCATCCTGTTCGAGCGCGGCCGCCTGGGCGCGCGCCTGACCCGGGCGGGCGAGGCGCTGCTGACGCGGGCGCGCGACATCGTGGCCGACCTGGACTCGACCCGGAAAATGGTGCTGCGCGTGGCCGACGGGCTGGAGGGCTACCTGCGCATCGGCATCATCAATTCCGTGATGTACGGCCCCCTGCCCCGCACCATGCGGCTGTTCCAGGAGCGCAACCCGGCGGTGGAGTGGACCCTGCACGAGATGCTCCCCGACCAGCAGGGCGAGGCGCTGGTGCGTGGCCAGATCGACGTGGGCTTTGCCTCCAGCGCTACCGGGCGGGAGGAACTGCGGTCGATCCGCGTCTATCCGCAGCCACTGATGGCCGCGTTGCCGGCAAGCCATCCACTGGCGGCAAGCGGCCGGATCCGGCTGAAGGCGCTGGCGGCGGAACCATTTGTGCTGCTTAATACCCAAAGCCCAGTGATCCGCAGCTTGCTGGCCGCCTGCGTGCGCAATGGCTTCCACCCGCGCGTGCTGCACGAGTCGGTGGATCCGCAGACGGTGCTGAGCCTGGTGGGCGCCGGCGTGGGGGTGAGCGCGCTGCCGCGCTCGCTGTCGGGCGCGCCGCGGGAGGACGTCGCCTTCCTCACGCTGGACGAACCGGGGCTGGCCGCCGACCTTTATGCCACCGTGCGGCGCGACCACGGCCTGCCCGCGCTGGACCGCTTTCTCACGCTGCTGGAAGATGTCACCGAGGTATGGCATCGTGAGACGTTCGGGGAAGGCCTGCGCAGCACATAGCGCGCCCGGCGTCCCGCAATGCAACATTGCAGCCCCCGCGATGCCGCCCGCCTCCGGCGGGCTACGGGTTTTCCTATATATTGTCGCCGTTCACGTCACACCGGCAGTCCAGGAGAAGCACCCGATGAATTCCGGCCAACTGATTGAAAAACTCGCCGCCATCTTTGCGCTGATCGTGCTGATCGGCGGCTCGCTGCTGGTGCTCGCGCCCTTTACCACCGCGCTCTTGTGGGGCGCCATCCTCGCCTTCAGCTCGTGGTACCCCTATACGGTGCTGTCGCGCTGGATGGGCAACCGGCGCAGCCTGGCGGCCCTGATCTGCGTGCTGCTGGCCGCGGTCATCGTGCTCGGCCCCTTTGTCTATGCTGGCGCCAGCATCTCCGCGCACATCGACGAGCTGTCCGGCCTGGTCGACCAGTTCTTCGATCACGGCGCGCCCGCGCTACCCGGGTGGCTGACCGGCCTGCCCTATGTGGGCGACTACCTGCAAAGCTCCTGGGACAAGGTGATCCATGCCGACTCGGAGATGGTCGCCAACCTGCGCAAGCTGATCGCGCCCGTGGGCCATGTGGTACTGGGCGCCGGGCTGTCGATCGGCGCCGGGCTGGGCCAGCTGGCGCTGTCGATCGTGCTGGCGTTCTTCTTCTATACCGGCGGCGAGTTCGCGGTGGCGTGGCTGCGCGCTGGCATGCGCCGCATTGCCGGCGAGCGCGCCGACCACCTGCTGGCGCTGGCCGGCAACACCGTCAAGGGCGTGGTCTACGGCGTGCTGGGCACCGCCTTCGTGCAGGCCTTGCTGGCCGGCATCGGCTTCTGGATCGCCGGCGTGCCCGGCGCCGCCATACTCGGCTTCATCACCTTCTTCCTGTCCGTGATCCCGGTCGGCCCGCCGCTGGTGTGGATTCCCGCCGCGCTCTGGCTTTACCACACCGGCTCGCTCGGCTGGGCCATCTTCATGGTGGTGTGGGGCGTGGGCGTGGTCAGCATGGCCGACAACGTCATCAAGCCGCTCCTCATCAGCAAGGGCACCGACATGCCGCTGATCTGGGTCATGCTGGGCGTGTTCGGCGGCGCGCTGGCCTTCGGCTTTCTCGGCGTGTTTATCGGCCCGACGCTGCTGGCGGTGGCCTACGCGCTGCTGCGCGACTGGACCATCGGCTCGCAGCACCTGGCTGACCCGCCGCCCGCGCTGGCGCAAGGCAAGCCAATCACCACCGCCGAGGACGTGGCGGGTTCCGGCAAGGCATGAGCGAAACCAGCCGTCCCGAACCGCAGCCATTGGCACCACCGCCCACCCAGGCCGAGCTGGCCCGGATGGTGGCCTGCGAGTACTGCGATGCGGTCTACCAGCGCGCCGAGCTGGAGCCGGGCGAGCGCGCGCTGTGCCTGCGCTGCGGCGGCCAGCTCTACCGCGATAGCGCGCGGGCCTATGCACGGCTGCTGCCGCTGGTCATTGCCGCGCTGATCCTGTTCCTGGTGTCCAACGCCTATCCCATCGTCGAGATGGATCTCAAGGGCGTGCGCACCGAAACCACGCTATGGGGCGCGGTGCTGGCGCTCTACGCGGACAACATGACGCTGGTGGCCGTGCTGGTGTTCGCCACCACCATCCTGTTTCCCTTGTCCGAGATGCTGATGATGCTTTACCTGCTGGTGCCGATGGCGCGCCACCGGATGCCGCCGGGCTTCGAGCGCATCGTGCGCGGCATCCAGCAAACCCGGCCGTGGGGCATGATCGAAGTCTTCATGATTGGCGTGCTGGTCACACTGGTCAAGCTCTCGACCATGGCGCAAGTGTTGCCGGGCGTGGCGCTGTGGTCGTTCGCCGCGCTGGTGATCGTGCTGGCCGCGATGCTGTCGTTCGATCCGCGCGATCTGTGGCAGCACCTGGACGAGGAGCCGCCCCGATGAGCGCCCCAACCCCCAAGGCCCCGGTGGGCGCCGCCGCGCTGGCGCGCTCGCGCCGCCTGGCCGCCAATGTGGTGGCGGAGCTGACCGACGACGACGAAACCAGGCCGCTGCCGCAGGTGCCTACCGCGACGTCGATGGGCCTGGTCTCCTGCCACGCCTGCGACGCGCTCAGCCCGCTCGCGATGCAAGGCGAGCCCTGCCCGCGCTGCGGCGCCACGCTGCATCACCGCAAGCCGAACAGCCTCGCGCGCACCTGGGCGTTCCTGCTGTCCGCCCTCATCCTTTATATTCCCGCCAACCTGCTGCCGGTCATGGTGACGCAGTCCATCCTGGGCACGCAGCGCGACACCATCTTTTCCGGCGTGGTCTACCTATGGTTGTCGGGCTCCAACATGCTGGCCATCGTGGTGCTGATCGCCAGCATCGTGGTGCCCCTGCTGAAGATGATCATCCTCGCGCTGCTGCTGCTGTCCGTGCATTTCCGCTCGCGCTGGCGAATTCGCCAGCAGACCAGGCTGTACGGGCTGGTGGAAATCATCGGCCGCTGGTCGATGCTGGATATTTTCGTGGTGGCGCTGCTGGCTTCGCTGGTGCGGGCCGGGGCACTGGCCACCATCATCCCGGGCGCCGGCGCCATGGCGTTCGGCTCCGTGGTGGTGCTCACCATGCTGGCTTCACTCAGTTTCGACCCGCGCCTGCTGTGGGATTCGATGGATACAAACGATGCCTGACCTAGACCAGTCCCCTCCCTCTCCTTCCTCGCAGCCACCGGCGCCGGAGCGCCGCCGCCGGGCGCGCTGGCTGCCCTCGCTGGTCTGGCTGATCCCGATCGTGGCGGCGGTGGTTGGCCTGTCGCTGCTGATCCACACGCTCACCGAGCGCGGCCCCGAGATCACGGTTACGTTCCGCACCGCCGAGGGCCTGGTCCCGGGCAAGACGCCGGTACGCTACAAGGACGTGGACATCGGCCTGGTCAAGTCCGTGCGGCTGGCCGGCGACCACTCGCACGTGATCGCCAAGATCGACCTGACCCAGGATGCGGCGAGCTTCTCCACCAAGGACACACGCTTCTGGGTGGTGCGCCCGCGCTTTGCCACCAGTGGCATCTCCGGGCTGAGCACCTTGCTGTCAGGCGCCTATATCGGCGTTGACGCCGGCAAGTCGGAGGAGCGCGTGCGCGACTTCACCGGGCTGGAAGTGCCGCCCGCCGTCACCACCGATGCCTCCGGCAAACAGTTCTTGCTGCGCGCCACCGATCTCGGCTCGCTCGACATCGGCTCGCCGGTCTACTACCGCCGCGTACAGGTCGGCCAGGTAGTGGCTTACCAGCTGGAGCCCAACGGGCGCGACCTGTCGCTGCGCGTGTTCATCAACAAGCCCTACGACAAGCTGGTCACGGCCGACTCGCGCTTCTGGCACGCCAGCGGCGTGGACATCAAGCTCGATGCCGGTGGCTTCAAGCTCAACACCCAATCGCTGGTGACGGTGCTGCTCGGCGGCGTGGCCTTCCAGGCCCCGGATGACTCCAAGGCGACGGATGCCGCTAACGAGAACACCCAGTTCCTGCTGGCCAGCGACCAGACCGAGGCGATGAAGGAGCCGGAAGAAATTGCGCCTTCTCTCGCCGTGCTGAACTTCGACCAGTCCGTGCGCGGGCTCTCGCCCGGCGCGCCGGTGGATTTCCGCGGCGTGGTCGTGGGTCAGGTGCGCTCGATCGGCATCGAGTACCAGGTCGAGAAGAAGGCGTTCCGCCTGCCCGTGGTGGTGGAACTGTACCCCTCGCGCATGGGCTTCCGGGCGCGTGACGTGGAGGACGTCAACCGCGCCCGCAATATCGTCCAGACGCTGATCAAGCGCGGCATGCGCGCGCAGTTGCGCACCGGCAACCTGCTGACCGGCCAGCTCTATGTCGCGCTGGATTTCTTCCCCAAGGCGCCACCGGCCAACGTCAACCTGGATGGCGCCATGCCTGAACTGGCCACCACGCCGGGCGCGTTCGACGAGCTGCAGGCCAAGCTGGGCGATATCGTCAACAAGATCGACAAGGTGCCGTTCGAGCAGATCGGCCAGGACCTGCGCACGTCGATAGCCACGCTCAACACCATGATGACCAGCGCCGACAAACTGGTCGCCCAGCTCAACGGCGACGTTGCGCCCCAGGTGCTGGCCGCGCTGCAGGACGCGCGCAAGACGTTGAGCGCGGCCAACGGCACGCTCGCCTCGGATGCCCCGCTGCAGCAAGACACGCGCCGCATGATGCAGGAGCTCACGCGCACCGCGGTGTCGCTGCGCACGCTGACCGAATACCTGGAACGCCACCCTGAAGCGCTGGTGCGCGGCAAGCCGGAGAAATGATGATGACCCGCATAGAGATGACCCGCCACCGCCTGTTGCTGCCCCTCGCGCTCGGCGCCGCGCTGCTGGCGGGCTGCGCCTCGCCCGATCCGCGCTACTACACGCTGGCCCAGGGACCCGCTGCCGCTACGGCTACCGGCGCCGAAGGACAGGCCGCCGCGCCAGCGCGGGCGCCGCAGGCGCAGCCGGTGTGGATCGAGGTTGCGCCGGTGCGCGTGCCTGAACGCCTCAACCGGCCACAGCTGGTGGTGCGTGACGGCAAGGATGGCAACGAGCTCAAGCTGCTGGACCTGTCGCGCTGGTCCGCGCCGCTGCCGGACGAGCTGCGCGACGCGCTGTCGCAGCAACTGCAGGCCAGGCTAGGTGCGGTCGACACCTACCAGCAAGGCTTGTCGGAAGTGGAGCCCGTGTTCCGCATCACCACCGAAGTGGTGCGGCTGGATGCTGACGTGGGCCAGCGCGCTGGCGCCATCATCAACTGGACCGTGCGCCGCCTGCCCGACGGCAAGGTCAAGGCCGGCCGCACGCAGGCCGAACTGGCCGCGCCGGGCGCGGTGGACGGCGTGGTGGCGGCTTACCGCCAGATCGTGGCAAGCACCGCGGACGATATCGCGGCGGGCGTGGAAACACTGCGCAGAGGCACGGCGAAATAGCGAAGAAGTAGCGGCGCGGCGGGATGCAGGTCCCGCCCGCGCCGGAATCAATCCTCCGCCGGCGCCGGCGCGCCCCGGCAACTGCGCCGCCGCTCCGACTCGGCCATGGCCGCCAGGCAGGCCTCAGCGTCTCCCGCCACCAGCTTGGCCGAGCAGGCCAGCATCAGGTTCTTGCTCAGGCCGAAGTCCTCCACCACGAAGCCACGCGCATCGAGCCGTTCGCCCTTGCCGTGCGTTTCATCGGCGGCAACGGCCACGCGGTCCAGCAACGTGCCGCGGTCGCTGCTGTAGCCCCATACCGGCTTTTGCAGCGCGATCGCGAATCCCACCTCGAATGCCGTGCCCGAGTCCGGCTCGCCCGGCCCGCGGAAATCGTCCAGGTTGGCCATCACCATGTCGGCGCGGCGCAGCAGGTTGATGTTCGCCTCGTAGATCCAGCGCGCGGTGTCGGGGCCGCAAAGGCCGGCCGGGGCGGCTTTGTCGAGGGGATAGAGGCCAAGGAAGCCGTAATGGGCGCAGCGGGCCTTGAGGGCCTCGCCGTAGGCGATGGCGTCTTTGCGAAATACGTCGAAGCCGGCGAGATAGATGGTTTTCATTGACGTGGCGGGGTGGCGGACGTTGACGCCAGTGAGAATAGCGCATGTGTTTGACGTGATGGCTACAGCGTCCACTTCAAACCCAACGTCAACCTGAACCTGAACGGCAGGTCGCCGCCCTCGCCAGGCGGCGGCCTGCGTTCCTGCGTTCCCGTGCTCACGCGGGCGGCGAGCCATCCTTGAATGCGCCCTTGAGCATCTGCCGCAGTTCGGGGCCATCCTGGTGCTGGTGCACCTGCACCGCATGCTGGACCGCGACTTCGAGCAGTTCGTCTTCGGTGTCGGCGCTCAATGCCACCGTGCACTTCGACTCGCTCGGAAACTCGCGGCAATCGATATATTTGCGTCCCATCATTGCCTCCTGACGCGCGAGGGTGAGATGGCGCCGCCGGGGCGGCGGGCGCCTGATCCACCGCCTGATCCAGTATAGGACCGGCGCCGTGCGCGGGCGAGGCCTGTCAGCGCGTCAGAGTACCGGCGTGATCACCTTGCCGGTGCCAAGGAACGCATCGAGGTTGTCGAACACCAGCCCGGCCATGGCCGCGCGGGTTTCATGCGTGCCGCTGGCCACGTGCGGAGCCAGTACCGCGTTGTCCAGCGCGAACAGCGCCTCGGGCACTTCCGGCTCGGCGCGGAACACGTCCAGCCCGGCGCCGCCGAGGCGGCCGTCGCGCAGGGCCGCCACCAGCGCGTCTTCGTCCACCACGCTGCCGCGCGACACATTGACCAGGATGCCCTTGGGGCCCAGCGCCTCGATGATGTCGGCCGATACCAGCCCTTCGGTCTCGGGGCCGCCCACGCAGGTGACGGCCAGGAAATCCGCCCAGCCGGCCAGCGCCTTCAGGTCAGGCTCGTGGCGCCACGGCGCGCCGGCGCGCGCCCGGCGGTTGTGGTACGCGATATCCATGCCGAAGCCGGTGGCGCGCTGCGCCACTTTCTCGCCGATGCGACCCAGGCCCAGGATGCCGAGCTTCTTGCCGGAGACGCGGGTGGTCAGCGGGAAGTTGTCCTTGCCCCACTTGCCGGCGCGCACGAAGCGGTCGCCATGGGCGATGCCGCGGGCGGCGTCGAGCAGCAGGCCGAAAGCGAGGTCAGCCACGCAGTCGTTGAGCACGTCGGGCGTGTTGCTGACCTGGATGCCGCGCGCGCGGGCCGCGTCCAGCGCGATCGAGTCATAGCCGACCCCAAAGCTCACGATGGCTGCGAGCCTGGGCATGGCCGCGATGGCCTCGGCGGTAATGCCGTGGCGCGCCGATGTCACCGCCACGCGCGCCTGCTGCGCGTGCTCGCGCAGCCACGCCAGCGGCTCGGGCTGCTCCCACAGCGGCACGGCCTGGTACTGCTCGCGCAGGCGGGAATTGATCTGCGGCGCGAGCGGGCCGATCTGGATGAGCGTGGCTTGGGACATGGATGCGAGGCGAGGGGAAAAATGCAACGTTGGATGGTAGCGCAATCATAACGCGTCCGGAGCCGCGCCGCAGGGCAGCGCCCAGGCTCGGGAGTCAGGCGCTCTCGCGCTGGATGACATCGAACCCCAGGTCGATGATGCGCTCCCCCACTTCGCGCCCGTCGATGCGGGCCAGCAGGCACTCGGCAGCGGTGCGGCCAATGGCCGGGCCGTCGATGCGCACGGTCGACAACGCCGGGTAGGTATGTGCGGCAAAGTTGAGATCGCCAAAGCCCATCACCGCGAGCTGCTCCGGCACCTTCAGCCCGCGCGCGCAGGCTTCCGAGAGCGCGCCCTGCGCCAGCGTGTCCGAGCTGCAGAACACCACGTCCGGCTGCGCGCCGCCGTCGAGCAGCCGCGCCAGCCCCTCGCGGCCAAGCCCCAGGCTGGACGGCGCGGGCACGATGCTGCTCGGCACTTCCGTGATGCCGTGGCGGCCGAACGCGTCGAGAAAGCCCAGGCGGCGCGACTCAGCGCGCTGGTCGCTGGCCGACAGGATGGCCGGCTTGCGATAGCCGCGCGCATGCAGGAACTCGGCCACTGTCTGGCCCACCTTCTCGTGAGAGAAACCCACCAGCATGTCGATCGGCGTGGGCGTGATGTCCCAGGTTTCCACCACCGGCACGCGCGCGGCCAGCAGGCGCCGGCGCGTGTCGGCGGTGTGCGCGATGCCGGTCAGCACGATGCCGTCGGGGCGGCGCGAAAGGATGGCGGCCAGCAGGTCCTGCTCGCGCGTGGCGGCATAGCCGGACAGGCCCAGCATCATCTGGTAGCCCGCTTGCGAGAAGCGATCGGTCAGCGCCTGGATGGTGTCCGCAAAGATCGAGTTGGCGATGGTCGGCACGATGGCCGCGATCAGCCGGCTGCGCCGCGAGGCCAGGCCGCCGGCCAGCAAGTTGGGCACGTAGCCGGTGCGCTGGATGGCCTCCTGCACGCGCGCCACGGTGCCCGCCGAGACCAGCCCGGGCTGGTTGACCACGCGCGACACGGTGATCGGCGAGACGCCCGCGATCTTGGCCACGTCAGCCAGCGTGACGCTGCCGGTGGCGCGGCCGGCAGGGGCTGGCGTGGGCGCGGAACGAGGGGCGGTGCGAGGAGCGGTCGGCTTACGGGATGAGGCCATGAATGTGGTGAAGGAAGCGGAAAAAGCCGGCTGGGCGCAGGGCCGGCATGGGCGCCATGATAGCGCCCGCGCCGCGCCGCGGGCCGCGATGCGGGAGTGCGCGACGGGTTAACCCCGAGCACGCATGCGTTGTGGGCGACAAATGACAGCGCTATCATCTGCTGTCTTCGGCGCTGGAGAAGCAGGACGGCCGCCCGCCGGGGCCAGACAAGAAAAGCAGACGTCGCCACGACGCTACCGATCAGAGGAGACAGCCCATGCCCACGAACCCCGCCGGCAAGAAGCCGCAAGACCGGCCCCGCAAGCAGCCCGAGGAACTGCGCAGCCACCGCTGGTACGGCGCCAACGACCTGCGCGCCTTCGGCCACCGCTCGCGCACCGCGCAGATGGGCTACAGCCGCGCCGACTACGCCGGCAAGCCGGTTGTCGCCATCATCAACACCTGGAGCGACATCAACCCCTGCCACAGCCACTTCCGCCAGCGCGCCGAAGAGGTCAAGCGCGGCATCTGGCAGGCGGGCGGATTCCCGGTGGAAATGCCGGCAATGAGCCTGTCCGAGCCGTTCCAGAAGCCCACCACCATGCTCTACCGCAACTTGCTGGCGATGGAGACGGAGGAACTGCTGCGCTCCTACCCTGCCGATGGCTGCGTGCTGCTGGGCGGCTGCGACAAGACCACGCCTGCCCTGCTGATGGGTGCGCTGGCGATGGACCTGCCCACCCTCTTCGTGCCGGCCGGGCCGATGCTGCGCGGCAACTGGAACGGCGTGACGCTGGGCTCCGGCTCGGATACGTGGAAGTACTGGGCCGAGCTGCGCGCCGGCAATATCACCGAGCAGGACTGGCAGGGCATCGAAGACGGCATCGCGCGCTCGCCGGGGCATTGCATGACGATGGGCACGGCATCGACCATGACGGCCGTGGTGGAGGCCATCGGCATGTGCCTGTCCGGCGCCTCGTCGATCCCCGCGCCGGATTCGCGCCATGCGCAAATGGCCTCGCTGTCTGGCCGGCGCATCGTCGAGATGGTGTGGCAGGACCTGAAGCCATCGGAGATCGTCACGCCTGCCGCCATCGACAACGGCGTGCGCACCGCGCTGGCGCTGTCCGGCTCCACCAACGCCATCGTCCACCTGATCGCACTGGCGCGCCGCGCCGGCCATGCGCTATCGCTGGATCGCTACGACGAACTGGCACGCAGCACGCCGGTGCTGGCCAATATCCGTCCGTCGGGCCAGTACCTGATGGAAGACTTCTACTACGCCGGCGGCCTGCGCGCGATGCTCGCGCAGATGGGCGACCTGCTCGATACCGGCACGCTCACCGTCGATGGCCGCACGCTGGGAGAGAACCTGGCAGGCGCCCGCGTGTTCAACGACGACGTGATCCGCCCGCGCGACAAGCCGCTGGTAGCCAGCGACGGGCTGGCCGTGCTGCGCGGCAACCTCGCCCCGGACGGCGCCGTGATCAAGCCCCCGGCCGCGCAGCAGGACCTGCTGCGCCACACAGGGCGCGCCGTGGTGTTCCGCGACTACAACGACATGGCCGCCCGCATCGACGACCCGGCGCTGGACATCGATGCCACCTGCGTGATCGTGCTGCAGAACGCCGGCCCGCAAGGCGCACCCGGCATGCCGGAATGGGGCCAGTTGCCGATTCCGCAGAAGCTGCTCAAGCAAGGCGTGCGCGACATGGTGCGCATCTCGGATGCACGCATGAGCGGCACCAGCTACGGCGCGTGCGTGCTGCACGTGGCACCGGAATCGTATGTGGGCGGCCCGCTCGCCTTCGTGCGCGACGGCGACCTGATCGAGCTGGACGTGCCGGCCCGCAAGCTCAACCTGCTGATCAGCGACGACGAGATGGCGCGCCGCCGCGCCGCCTGGGTCGCGCCCGTGCCCAAGTTCGAGCGCGGCTACGGCAAGCTCTACCTGCGCCACGTCAGCCAGGCGGACAAGGGCTGCGACTTTGATTTCCTGGAACCGGTCGATGCCCCGGAGGACGGCGAGCCGGAGATCCACTAGCGCTTAACTAGCGTCCCACCATCGCCCCGCCATCGCTTCACCACCCCAATAAGAACCGAGGAGACCCCACCCCATGAAACGCCAAGCCCTTGCGCTGCTGGCCGCCGCGGCGACCCTGGCTGCCGCCGCCCTCCCGCTGAGCGCATCCGCCCAGGCCAGCTGGCCCAGCAAGCCCATCACCTACGTGGTGCCGTTCCCGCCCGGGGGCACCACCGACACCCTGGCGCGCCTGATCGGCCAGCGCCTGGGCCAGGCGCTCGGCACCACCGTGGTGGTGGAGAACCGCCCCGGCGCCGGCGGCAATATCGGCTCCGACTACGCCTCCAAGGCCGCGCCAGATGGCTACACCATCCTCGGCGGCACCATCAGCTCGCACGCGATCAATGCCAGCCTGTACCCGAAGATGCCGTACGACGTGGTCAAGTCCTTCGCCCCCATCACGCTGATCGGCACCAATGCCAATGTGCTGGTAGTCAGCGCCGGCAGCCCGTTCAAGACGGTGAAGGACATCGTGGCCGAAGCCAAGGCCAAGCCGGATACGCTCGCCTTCGCATCCGCCGGCAACGGCACCTCGCAGCACCTGGCCGGTGAGTTGTTCAAGAGCCTGGCCGGCATCAAGATCACACACATTCCCTACAAGGGCAGCGGCCCGGCGATCCAGGACGTGATGGCGGGGCAGGTGCCGATGATGTTCGACACGACCGTGGTGGCCGCCCAGCATATCGACTCGGGCAAGCTGCGGGCGCTGGCCGTGACTTCCGCCAGGCGCATCAAGAGCATGCCGAATGTGCCGACGATGGCCGAAGCCGGCGTCAGTGGCTACGAGCTGGAATCCTGGCAAGCGATCTTTGCGCCGGCAAATACGCCCAAGCCGATCGTGGACCGCTTGTACAAGGAGATCTCAGCGATCATCAAGACGCCGGATATGCAGGCGCGGCTGGAGAAGCTGGGCATGGAGCCGTCGGGGATGTCGCCCGGGGAGTTTGCGGAGTTCCAGCGCAGCGAGATCGTGAAGTGGGCGAAGGTGGTTAAGGCTGCGGATATCAGGATTGATTGAACTGGTAGCGGAGTGGCCCGCTGACGCGGGGGTGTCGCTTGTGGGCGGGGTTTTACGGCTTCTAGCTGCTGGCGCGGCTGTACGGTGTTGGCTGTTTTAGAACGTGTGAGATGTCACTTCTCTTTACTCGTAAAGAGAAGTAACCAAGAGAAAGCGATCCTTGCAGGAGGCTGGCTTATTGGGATTGCGCAGCCCGGTGGTTTCGCCGTCAGGCCCCGGGTGCTAATGGCCTCGTGCCGTTACCGGTTTGAGTGGCCACGATCCTGCGGATGGCGCTGGTTTCGTGGTGAGGCTGCTCGGTAGCGGCATCCCTGCGCATTCATCCATCTGCCGGTACCGGTGCAAAGTTTCACGATATATCACGCCGTGATGGTTTCGTGGTGGGGTGGGCGCGGTGGAAGGATTTTTCGGCCTATCAATCCGGTGCCACCGCGCCCACGACGGAAACGGGACGCTTGCAACTTCGTGGCCGGTCACCCCGCGAGCGACAGACGGCTTGAAGTTCGTGGTGGCCGCTACCGGGGGGACCACCACGAAACCCTGGGCATTGGCTGGGTCGTGGTGCTCTGAACCGGTAACGGCACGAGGCCATTAGCACCCGGGGCCGTACGACGAAACCATTGGGATCCCCAACGACGCCACGCCAGCCTCCTGCAAGGATCGCTTTCTCTTGGTTACTTCTCTTTACGAGTAAAGAGAAGTGACATCTCACACGTTCTAAAACGGCCAACACCGTACAGCCGCGACAGCAGCTAGAAGCCGTAAAACCCCGCCCACAAGCGACACCCCCGCGTCAGCGGGCTACAGCCTCCAACGCCCCATCCGCCCCAGCTCAAAGACTCATTGAATCAAGGACTCAAAGCCGGATGCTTCAACGCATGCGCAGTCTCCGCCAGATGCGCGCGAAAACTCCCCTCATCCCGCTTCAACCCCAACTCACCATACCGATAGGCCATCGCCAGCGCCTGGATCGATTCCGGATGCTCGCGCTCGGCCGCGGCCTCGTACCACGCTACCGCGCGGGCCTCGTCGCGCGGCACGCCTGCACCTTCACGATAGGCATTGGCCAGCATGAACATCGCCTGCGGCACGCCGGCATCGGCGGCCAGCTCGAACCAGCGCGCGGCCGCGGCCGGGTCCGGCGCGCGGCCATAGCCGCCGCGGTGCAGCAAGCCGAGGTAGTACGCAGCCCCGGTATCGCCCGCCGCGGCGGCCAGCTCGAAGTGGTGCCAGGCCGCCTCAGCGTTGGGCGCGCGCTGCGCCTCGCCGAGGAAAGCCGCCTTGCCCAGCACAAAATGCGCGCGCGCATCGCCCGCCCCGGCGGCCTGCTTCAGCCAGTCCCGGCCTTCGGCATGCGCCGCCGCATCCCCGCTTGCCCACAACGCTTCGCCAAGCGAGGCCTGGGCCGCGCCCTCCCCCGCCCGCGCCGCCTGGCGCAGCGCCGCGAGCGCCTCTTCGTCGCCGGCCGAGCCGGCCCGCGTCTGCCACTGGGCAAGCTGCGCGTGGCGCGCGCTGGCATGCTCGCGCCACGCCGATGCCCCGCCCACGCAGCCGGCCGCCACCGCGACCGCCACCAGCGCCGCAGCGATGACCGGATGCAGGCGGCGCTGACGCCCGTGGCGACGCACAGGCGCACCGCATGCCGGCGCCGTCGTTCCCTTCATTGGCGTATTCGTTGCCGTGCTCATTGCCGTGGTCATTGCCGCCTTACTGGTTGAGGTCGACGCTGTATAGCGACAGGTTCTTGGTGGTGTCGTAGCTCGCCTGCTCCAGCGCGATATTGGCCAGGCCTGCGGCTTGCGCCTGCGCCAGCTGGCCTGGCGCGGAAGCAAACACCACCTTGCCGGCCGTGGCCACCTTGGTGAAGCGCCAGCTGCGCGCGCCGCCGTTGATGGCGCGCGTGATGGCGCCGGCCTTCTTGATGTAGGCGATCAGCACATCGCGGCTGGCGTCCGGCGAGGCGTAGACCGTCTTGCTGCCGTCCAGGCCGGGGAAATTGCCGCCGCCGCTGGCGCGGTAATTGTTGGTGGCCACGATGAACTGCTGGCTGGCGTCGAGCGGCACGCCCTTGTACGCGAGGTTCTTGATGCGGCTGCCCTCCGGCTGCGTCACGTCGATCTCGTACTGCAGGTCGGGCGAGGTGAACATGTCGAAGTTATAGCCGGGGAAGCTGCTGATGAGCGGCTGGTCGGCGGTCTTGGCCGGATCGATCAGGTTGAAGCGCTTGGCGGCGGTCTCCAGCCAGGCCTTGACGTCATTGCCGCTCACCTTCACCGCGTAGATGGTGTTGGGGTAGAGGTAGAGATCGGCTGCATTGTTGATGGCGAGGTTGCCGGACTGCACGTCGGTGTAGTCATTGCCCCCGCCAAAGCCGCTCTTGAACGGCGCGGAGACGGACAGCACCGGCAGCGCGGCCAGCGCCGGCAGGTTGGCGGCGATGTAGTCCTTCACGTAAGCCGCCTGCGCCTGGTTGACGATCTGGATCGCACCGGGATCGCCCACGTCGGCGAAGTACGTGCTCATGCGGTAGTCGGTGGTGCCGATCGGCGTCTTCACGTAGGCGATGGTGGCCTGGTGCTCCGCATCGACCGCGGCCGCCACGCTGGCATCGGCCGCCACATAGCTCTTGTCGGCATTCTGGATCGAGCGCGCCTGGACCGTGGTAGCGCTCTTGTCAACCACCCAGCGATTGCCGTCATGCGCGAGCTGCAACTTGATCACGCCGAGGCGGCGGCCCCAGTAGTCGGCCATCACGGTAGGCACGCCGTTGACCGTGCCGCGCACCTTGTCCACGCCCGGCAGGTTGAACTGCGCCACCGTGCTGGTGGCATCGGGGAAGACCTGGTGCGAGTGGCCGATCAGCATGGCGTCCACGCCGGCCACCTTGGACAGGTGCCAGCTGCCGTTCTCCATGGTGGGCGAGTACGCGGAGGCATCGAGCCCGCCGTGCGAGATCACCACCACCAGGTCGGCACCCTTGGCGCGCATCTCCGGCACGAACTTCTCGGCGGTTTCCTTCACGCCCTCGGTGTAGACCTTGCCGTCGAGCCAGCGCTTGTCCCAACTCATGATCGCGGGCGGCGTGAAACCGATGATGCCGACCTTGACCGGCACCGTGACGGTGTTGCCGTCGGGCCCGGTGGCGGTGATCTGGCGGGTGATGATGGTGTACGGCTGGAACAGCGGCGCGCGCGTGCGCACGCTGTACACGTTGGCCAGCACCTGCGGGAAGGCCGGCCCGGCGCACGGCGTCTGCACGGTCGGGTCGGGCAGGCCATCCACGTTGAAGCGGTTGCCCGTGACCTGGTTCAGATAGCCCAGGCCGTAGTTGAACTCGTGGTTGCCGATGCCGCCACCGTCGAACCTGGCCGCGTTCATCACCTTGTACATGGCCAGGGTCTCGCCGCACTTGAGCGGGTTGACCTGGGCCTGGTAATCGGCCAGCGCGGTGCCCTGGATCGTGTCGCCGTTGTCCAGCAGCAGGGTGTTGGGAAACTCGGCGCGCGCCTGCTTGATCAGGGTTGCCACGCGCTCGAAGCCGAAGGATTTGTCCTCGGCCAGCTTGAAGTAGTCGTAGCTGCGCACATTGGTGTGCAGGTCGGTGGTTTCCAGCAAGGCCAGTGTGGCCTTGGTGCCGGCCGAGACGCTATCGGCCTGCGGCGTGACACCCGTGCCCGTGCCGGGGCTGGCGGGGCTGTCATCGGAGCCGCAGGCGGCCAGCAGCACGGTGGCCACGATGGCGGCGCCCAGCGCGGCCACGGTGGGCACGGCGAGGATCGGGGACGAAGCGGGTGCGGCGCGCGCGGATAGAACGTCGGTCGGACAGCGGTGCATTTGTGGCTCCCTTCTTTCTTGTTGTGCCTGGAGCCGGACATTGTCCCGAGCGCAAATGGCAACAGAGTGACGCGCGCGTTACACCACCGTGACGGCGGGCCGCCGGCAGCAGGCGCACCCGCACGGCCCGCCGATATGCCCTGTCCTAACCCAATGTGCCATTGACGCCGCGTTATATACCGTCATATATTGCGCATTTGGCGGGCACATCTGGCGGGCACATTCCGGCCTGGCTCGCCTGCTATCCAACCCGCTTCCGGCCACCCGCGCCCCGCCATGTCCATGCTCCCGATTTCCGCTGCGTTGCCTGCCCAGTCCCGCCAGCCGCGCGCCGCCTCGCTGGCGGCCGGCCTGCTGCTGTCCGCCACCCTGGCGCTGTCCGCCCCGGCCGCCTTCGGCGCAGACCTGGTGGTCTCCGCCGCGGCCAGCCTGACCAATGCCTTCAAGTCGCTCGCCGAATCCTACGAACGCGTGCACCCCCAGACCAAGGTGATCCTCAACTTCGGCGCCTCCGACGTGCTGATGCAGCAGATCGTCAATGGCGCGCCGGCCGATGTGTTTGCCTCGGCCGACCAGGACGCGATGAACAAGGCCGTGGCCGAACGCGTGGTGCAGCCCGCGTCGCGCCGCGATTTCGCCGCCAACCAGCTCGCGCTGATCCTGCCGGCTGACAGCAAGCTGGAAGCGGGCAAGCTGCAGGACCTGACCCGCCCCGAGTTCAAGCGCGTGGCCTTCGGCAACCCGGCGTCGGTGCCGGTGGGCCGCTATACCAAGGGCGCGCTGGAAGCAGCGGGCGTGTGGGATGCGGTCTCGGCCAAGGGCGTGATGGCGCAAAACGTGCGCCAGAGCCTGGATTACGTGGCCCGTGGCGAAGTCGATGCCGGCTTCGTGTTCGCCACCGATGCGGCGATCATGCCGGACAAGGTCAAAGTGGCGCTGCGGGTACCGACGCGCCAGCCGGTCACGTATCCGATCGCCATCACCTCGCACTCCAAGCAGCCCGAGCAAGCCGCGGCATTCCTCGGCTACGTGACGTCACCGGAAGGGCAGGCGGTGCTGGCCAAGTATGGTTTTCTCAAGCCGTAATCCGTAGCCGTAGGCCGCAAGCCATAATCCCTGATCCTTGCCCGCGGCCCCGGCGCCCGGGCGCGCCGCCAACCTGAATCCACCTTGCCGCCTGCCTGGCTCCGCCGGCAGGCGTTTATGCTGATGACCTCCCTGGAAGCTGTCTGGGTCCCGCTGTCGCTGTCGCTCAAAGTCGCGGGCTGGGCCACTGTGCTCAACGCCGTGCTGGGCGTGGGCGCGGCCTTTGCACTGTCGCGCTGGCGATCGGCCGCGCGCGACGTGGTCGACGCCCTGCTCACGCTGCCGCTGGTGCTGCCACCGACCGTGCTCGGCTACTACCTGCTGGTGCTGGTCGGGCGCCGCGGCGTGTTCGGCGAGTGGCTCGGCCGGCTCGGCATCGAACTGGTCTTTACCTGGCAAGGCGCGGTGCTGGCCTCCACCATCGTGGCCTTCCCGCTGGTGCTGAAGTCGGCCCGCGCCGCCTTCGAAGGGGTTGACTCGCAGCTCGAGGACGCCGCGCGCGTGCTCGGCACGTCCGAGGCCGGCATCTTCTTTCGCGTGACGCTGCCGCAGGCGTCGCGCGGCATCATCGCCGGCGTGCTGCTGGCCTTTGCCCGCGCGCTGGGTGAGTTCGGCGCCACGCTGATGGTGGCGGGCAACCTGCCCGGGCGCACGCAAACGCTGTCGGTCGCCATCTACGAAGCCGTGCAGGCCGGCGACGACAACACCGCCAACGTGCTGGTGCTGGTCACTTCCCTCACCTGCGTGGTGCTGCTGGTGGCCGCCGGGCGGCTGGTGCCGCCCACCCGCAAAATGTACCGGTAGGCCGCCATGACCATGCAAGTCACCGTACGCAAGCAGCTTGGTTCCGCCGACCGCCGGTTCGGGCTGGATATCGCCTTCGATTCGCAAAGCAAGCGCATTGCGCTGTTTGGCCCCTCCGGCGCGGGCAAGAGCCTGACGCTGCGCGCCATCGCCGGATTGCTCACGCCGGACAGCGGCCGCATCGTGCTCAACGGCCGCACCCTGTTCGACAGTGAGACACATGTCAACGTGCGTCCGCAGGAGCGGCGCGTGGCCTACCTGTTCCAGGACTACGCCTTGTTCCCGCATCTGACGGTCGCGCAGAACATCGCCTTCGGGCTGGAGCGGGGCTGGCGCAACCCGCGCCGCAATACGCACCACCCGGAAGCGCAGCGCTGGATCGATGCGTTTGGCCTTGGCGCGATCACCGGCAACTATCCCGGCGAGATCTCTGGCGGCCAGAAACAACGCGCCGCGCTGGCGCGCGCGCTGGCGGCGCGGCCCGATATCGTGCTGCTGGACGAGCCGTTCTCCGCGCTGGACCCGGCGCTGCGCATACGCATGCGCGCCGAGCTGCGCGCGCTGCAAGCCAGCCTGGAAGTGCCCATGCTGGTGATTTCGCACGACCCCGACGACGTGGAGGCCCTCGGCGACCATGTGCTGGAAGTGCGCGAAGGCCGCATCTTTGGCGCCGCGCCCGTGAAGGGGCATCCGCAGGTGTACGCGCCCGTCTCGGCGCACGTGGTCTGAGGCGGGCTCAGTGAGGCCAACTCAGGCCCCGGCCGCGCGCAGCAGGTCGACGTAAGCGGTTTCGATTAATTGCCCTCGCGTTATGCCCAGCTTGCCAAGCAGCGCATGCGCCTCGGCAATGCCGGCCTGGGCCGGCTCGCCGTCGGCCAGCACCACCTCCAGCTCCAGGAAATCCCCCAGCCCCTCCACGCGGTCCAGATGCACGCGCGTGCGGCCCACCAGGAACAAGGTGCGCGCCTTGCGCACGCGCCCGCTCTCGCCCCACGCCGCCGCCAGTGCGGCGCGCAGGGAATCGGGCGCGGCCGTGGGCGAGAGGATGTAGTGGCTCTCCTTGGGCCCGGCCTGGTCGGCGCGCGCGTAGAAGATCAACTGGCCTTCGCCGGACGGAAAGACACGCAACTTGAGCCGCCCGTTGGGGCAGGCAAAGAAGGTGTCGTCCTGCAGGATCAGCTCGGGGCCATGGTCGGCCAGCGGCGCGACCCGTGGCAACAGCGCGTCCACGCTGGCGATACGCGCCTTGATTTCTATGTTGCTTGGCATGGTCGTCGGTAACTCGGGAATTCAGAAAATCAGGCAAACAGCAGCTTGGCGGCAATCATCCACATGGTGATGCCGATGACGATCTCCAGCACGCGCCAGGCTCAGCCCATGGTGCCCAGGATCACGCTCGACGCCTTGAAGATCGCCAGCGCGCGGCTGCCCTCGGCAAGCCCCAGCGCGCTCACGCTGTCGTTGGTGACAATGGCGACCACGGTGCCGCCGCCATCCAGTTCCAGCGCCACCTCGGCATTGACGGCGCCCGGCAGCACGCGGGTCACCTTGCCAGGCAACTGGTTGCGCGCCGAAAGCCGCAGCCCGGGATCGGGCAGCCCCAGCAGGACCGAGGAAGCCTTGATCAGCGCGAAGGCTTCGGCGCCGGGTGCGAGGCCCAGCGTCTCCACGCTTTCGTGGGTGATGGTGGCGACCACATGCTGGCCGCCCGCGAGCGACAGCGTGACCTCGTCATTGACGGCGCCGCCGCGGATCGCAGCCACCTTGCCGAAGAGCTTGTTGCGTGCACTGGTCTTGATCATGAAACGCCGCATCAGGTGAAGGTCATCCTGCGCCGTCTCGCTGACGTTGCCGAGGCTGGCGAGGTGTTCGACAAAGAGCCGGTGCTCGTGCTCAAGCGCGCGGTAGGTGCGGATCAGGCTGGCGGCGCGCTCGGTCAGCACGGTGCCGCCGCCGCCCTTGCCGCCGGCGGCGCGCACCACCAGCGGCTCGCCCGCGCTGTTGTTCATGGCGTCGATGGCATCCCAGGCGCCCTTGTAGCTCAGCCCGACCGCCTTGGCGGCAGCGGTGATCGAGCCGTGCTCGCCGATCGCGGCCAGCAGGGCGATGCGCTCGCGCCCGCCCCAGTCCTGGGACCCTGAACGAAACCAGATCGCGCCGTCGAGTTCTAGCATGCGGGAATGGCGCTACCGCGTGGCAGCGCAGCAAAGTGGCAGAAGCCGCTTATCTTAATGCCAAAGCGCGGCGGCGCGCGGCAGCCGCCCGGCCTCAACTTGCCAGCGCATCAGCCCTGGTGAGCCGGGATATACCAGCGCATCATGCTGCCGGCGAAGTACTGGCGATCCAGCTGGCGCAGCAGGCGCCACGCCTTGAAAGCATCGATATCCAGGTCGACCCAGGCCCAAGGGTGGTTCGGATCGCCCTCGCGCATCAGTTCCACGGACGTCACCGGTGCGTAGGTCGCCAGCTTGTCGCGCAGCATCTGTTCGGTCACATCGCGGTGCAGGCCCCGGATGAGTACCTTCATGTCTTGCTCCCGATATGAGGCAGCGCGCACGTGGCGCTCAGCGCGTGCCTGCGTTGTCTAGCTCATTGTAGGCGGCCCGACGCGGGCCGTGGGCCACGCATCGCGCCCTCGGCGGCAGTCAGCCCATGATGTGCGCGCCGCCGTCCACGTACACGGTGTTGCCGGAAATCCGGCGCGCGTAGGGCGTCGCCAGGTAGGCGGTGGCAAAGCCCACGTCCATGATGTCGACCAGCTCGCCCAGCGGGGCGCGGCCCGCGGCATCCGCCAGCAACTGCTCGAAATCCTTGAGCCCGGACGCCGCGCGGGTCTTGAGCGGCCCCGGCGAAATGGCGTGCACGCGGATGCCGCTCGGGCCGAGTTCGTGCGCCAGGTAGCGGCAGGAGGCCTCCAGCGCCGCCTTGACCGGGCCCATCAGGTTGTAGTTCGGCACCACGCGGTTGGCGCCCTCGTAGCTCATGGCGAACAGGCTGCCGCCCGCGCGCATCAGGGGCACCGCGCGCCGCGCCAAGCGCACGAAGGAATGGCAGGACACGTCCATGGCCCGCGCGAAGCCGGCCGCCGATGCATGGAGCAGCCCGCCCTGCAAGTCGTCCTTGGGCGCGAAGGCCACCGAGTGCACCAGCACGTCGAGCTGGCCCCATTGCCGGGTGATCCGCTCGAACAGCGCCTGCTCCTGGCCCGCGTCCTCCACGTCGAGCGGCATCAGGATCGTCGCGCCCACCGATTCCGCCAGCGGCGCCACATGCGGGTAGGCCTTGTCGTTGAGATAGGTGATCGCGAGCTCGGCGCCAAGCTCGCGGAAGGCCCGCGCGCAGCCCCACGCGATGGAATCCGCGTTGGCCACGCCGACCACCAGCACGCGCGCGCCCAGCAATGGGGGATTGGGTACTTGCACCATGATGTCCCTCGCTTAATGAATGCGCGGCCCCGATGGCGCCGCCCGCCTGGTTTAGGTGCCTGTCTTGACGTTGCGCCGCGCCGAAGGCTTGACCGCCTTGAGAGGCTTGGCCACCTTGCCGGGCTTGGCCGCGCCGGCCACAGCCGTGCCTGCCTTGCGAACGCGTGCGCTGGCTTCCGGCGAAGCGGCTTTGCGCACCGTGCGCGGCGTTTCCACGGGTGTGGGCGCCAGGGGCGCCGCGGCGGCGGGCTGCGCGGTTTGCCGCGCGGTATGGTCGGTGCCCAGCGCGCGCGCCACCTCGCGGTAGCGCGCCAGGCGGGCGCCTTCGAGCGGCCCCACCACGGTCACGATGCGATGGATCGCCATCATGATGCGATGGCGCAGCGCGCTGTCCGGCACCAGCAGCGGCAGCGCGGCCACGGCCCGCCCGGCGTCCAGCCCCACGATCATGCTCTGCCGCCTGACCGCGGCCTTGACCGTGGCGATGTCCGGCTGCTGCTCCAGGTGCTCGCGCGCCATCTGCCGCATCAGGTTGAAAGGCCGCTCCTCGATGCTGGTGTTCTCGTCCGCCACAAAGCAAAGGATGCGCATAAAGGCATCGAGCGGCGTACCCTGCTCGATCCCCGCCTCGGCCTCATGGATGCGCCGCGCGGCCAGTTCCTGGCGCAGCGCAGCGCTCAGCGGCGGCGGGCCGCGCTTTTCGGCGCCAGGCGAGAAGCCCATCAGCGCGGACAGCCATGGCGACTGGTACAACGCCTCGAAGAGCTGCTCCTGGAAGGCGTCGCGCTGGTCGCGCCATGCGTCGAGCGTGCGCACGATGGTGTCGGACACCGCGCGCTCCAGCGTGACGAAGGGATTGTCCGGCGCCACCGGCTGGCGCGCCTCGCGCACCGACGGCGCCAGCGCGGCGATCCACGCCATCCACGGATTCGCGTCCGACGCCAGCGAGCGCTCCAGCCGCGCCGGGTGCATCTGCCGCATCGCGTAGGCGCTCAGCTCGTTGGATACGGCCTGCACCGCCGGCGAGGCGAAGGTGTCGTACAGGCGCTGATTGACTTCGGCCACGCGGCGCACCACCTCGAACGCACGCTCGTCGTCGCGGCCATCGTCCAGCGTGAGGATGTCGTCGATGGTCCTGCGCTCGAAGCGCATCAGGTAGCGGCCTTCGATCAGTTCCAGGTGCGAGGTGCCCGGCGCGATGTCTTCGATGCGCGCCTCGTACAGCCCCGGCGGCAGCACGTCGATCAGGTCCAGCGCCGAGAACAGCTCGGTGTGCTCGCGATTGGCCACGCCGGCCGAGACGAAGATGCCGAGGTGCCCGACCTTTTCATGCAGGCAGTAGACGATGACCTGGTCGTTGGCGACGATCTCGTCGACGCTGGCGTAGAGATCGGGAATCCAGTTCAGCGCCTGCTGCGGCGGCGTGATGTTGTCGCCCCAGGAAGCAAAGACCACGATCGGCGAGCGCACATTGCGCAGGTCCACCGCGACGCTGCCATCCGCGCTGCGCACCTCGCCGGCGGTGAGGTGGTTGCCAACGAACAGGTTCTGCACGATCCAGTCGATCTCGGCACGGTTGAGCAGGAAGTGCCCGCCCCACCAGCGCTCGAAGGCCAGGAAGCGCTCGCGCTCCGTATCCACCTGCGCATAGACGTCGTAGAGCTTTTTCCAGTACGTATTGGATGGATTGAGCTGCTCGAAATTCTGCACCAGCCAGGCCCCGTCAAAGCGGCCATTGCCGAGATCCGAAGTCAAGGACGACAGCCACGAGCCGCCCAGCAGCCCGCCGCTGTAGCGCATCGGGTTGCGCCCGCGCACGCCTGACCAGTAGGCCAGCGGCGAACCGGCCAGCAGGATGGGGCCGACCAGTTCCGGCGCGGCGGCTGCCAGCATCATCAGTGCCCAGCCGCCCTGGCAGTTGCCGATCACGAACGGCTTGCCCTGTGCTTGCGGATGACGCTCGGCCACGGTGAGCAGGAACAGCGCTTCGGCGCGCGCCACGCACTCGATGGTCTGGCCCGGGCAAGGCACCGGGAAAAAGGTGACGAAGTAGCAGGGATGGCCGCTGCGCAGCGCGATGCCGATCTCGCTGTCGATCTTGAAGCCGCCGATGCCGGGGCCATGCCCGGCGCGCGGATCGATCACCACGAAGGGCCGCTTGGTGTCGTCGGTGACGATGCCGGGCGGCGGCAGGATGCGCAGCAGCGCGTAGTTGGCGGGTTGCGCCAGCGTGCGCGCGTCGATCACCACCTCGTGCTCGAAGATCAGCACCGGCGGCATGCCCTCGCGCTCGTGCTCGAAGGTCTGGTTGCCGCGCTCGCGCAGGATGTCGAGCAACAGGATGGCGCGCTGCCAAGCGTCATGCGCGTAGGACCACGCATCGGACAAGAGCGGTGGCATGCCAGCGGCGGCGCTGCCGGCATGGATGGCGGGATCACGTGCGTTCACTCGGCTTCCCCTTCTACGTTCTACGGTGTGGCGCCGAAGGCAGTCGTTTCCAGGCGATCGCACGGAATTGCTGCCCTGCAGCACAGCACAATCTACCAGTCCGCATCGTGCTTGACAACCCGCTGCATGGGCGGATCCGGGGCCGGGATGACCTGGCGCAAGGTACACGCCAATGTCATCGTGCCGAAGGAAACATCGCCTATACTGGCCTTTGTTTTTGCGCGACGCAGCATGTCCGCGCGGTCGCACCGCAACCCCGACGCACCGGAACGCCGATGACCCACACGCCCGACAAGTACTCTGTCCTGCTGGCGCGCTGCCAGGATTTGCCCGCCATTCCCACCGCGGTGGCGCATCCCTGCGATGCTTCTTCGCTCGGCGGCGCGCTGCAGGCGGCCAGCCTGGGCCTGATCGTGCCGCTGCTGATCGGGCCCGAAGCGCGCATCCGCCAGGTGGCCGACGCCAACGCGCTGGACCTTGGCGACAGCGTGCTGATCGACGTGCCGCACAGCCATGCCGCCGCCGCGCGCGCCGTCGCGGCAATCCGCGCGGGCGAGGCCGAGCTGCTGATGAAGGGCAGCCTGCACACCGATGAGCTGCTGCACGAAGTCACCGCGTCCGCCACCGGCCTGCGCACGGGGCGGCGCCTTTCGCATGTGTTTGCGATGGACGTGCCGAGCTACCACAAGCCGCTGTTCATCACCGACGCCGCCGTCAATATCTTTCCCACGCTCAACGACAAGGCCGATATCTGCCGCAACGCGATCGACCTGCTGCGCGTGCTGGGCATCGAGTGCCCCAAGGTGGCCATCCTCTCAGCGGTGGAAACCGTGACCGACAAGATCCCCTCCACCATCGACGCGGCCGCGCTATGCATGATGAGCCGGCGCGGCCAGATCGAAGGCGGCATCCTCGACGGCCCGCTCGCGTTCGACAACGCGATCAGCCATGAAGCCGCGGTGACAAAGGGCATCGTCTCCGAGGTCGCGGGCGATCCCGATATCCTGCTCGTGCCCGACCTGGAAGCCGGCAACATGCTGGCCAAGCAGCTCACCTTCCTGGCCGGCGCCGAAGCCGCCGGCATCGTGCTGGGCGCGCGCGTGCCCATCATCCTCACCAGCCGCGCCGACAGCGTGCGCGCGCGCATCGGCAGTTGCGCGATTGCCGTGCTGCTGGCGCATGCGCGCCGCACTGGCCAGACGTCCAGCAAGATCTGAACGCGCCGGCGTCTCGGTCGCCGTCCCAGTCGCCGTCCCAGTCACAGTCAACGTCACAGTCAACGTCACAAGGAGGCTTGCCAGCGTGAGCGCCACCCATCCCACCATCCTCGTCGTCAATGCCGGCTCCTCCAGCGTCAAGGTCTCGGTGTACGCCGTGCCCGAGGCCGCGCACGCCAATGCCGACATCAACCCGGTGCTCAGCGCGCACGGGCAGATCGAAGGCATCGGCGTGTCGCCGCGACTGACCGCCAGCATGGCGGACAGCCGCATCGTCGCGGACGAACGCTTTCCGGTGGCGCAGGTGGCCGATCACGACGCAGCCTTCCGCCTGATCCGGCTGGTGCTCAGCATCGGCCTGCGCGATGCGCCGCCGGTGGCGATCGGCCATCGCGTGGTGCATGGCGGCGCGGATTTCTCCGCCGCCGTGAAGATCGACGACGACGTCATTGCCAAGCTGGAAGCATTGATCCCGCTGGCGCCGCTGCACCAGCCGCACAACCTCACGGCGATCCGCGCGGTGCGCGCCGCCGCGCCGGCGCTGCTGCAGGTCGCCTGCTTCGACACCGCCTTTCACGCCGGGCACGACCCGCTGGCGCAACTGCTGGCGCTGCCTTACGAATACTTCGAACGCGGCATCCGCCGTTACGGCTTTCACGGCCTGTCCTATGAGTACATCGCGCGCCGCCTGCAGCAGATCGCGCCCGACCTGGCACAGGGCCGCGTGATCGTGGCGCACCTGGGCAACGGCGCCAGCCTGTGCGCCATGCGCGACGGGCGCAGCGTGGAATCCACCATGGGCCTGACCGCGCTCGACGGCCTGCCGATGGGCACGCGCTGCGGCGCCATCGATGCCGGCGCCATCCTGTGGCTGTCGCAGCAAGGCATGAGCACCAAGGATATCGAGACGATGCTGTACCAGGAGTCAGGGCTGAAGGGACTGTCCGGCGTCAGCAGCGACATGCGCGCCCTGCTGGCCAGCGACGCGCCGCGCGCGCGCCTGGCGATCGATTTCTACGCCTATCGCGCGGCGCAGGAAATTGGCAAGCTGGCTGCCACGCTGGGCGGCCTGGATGCGCTGGTGTTCACCGCCGGCATCGGCGCCAACTCGCCGCCCGTGCGCGAAAAGATCTGCGCGCGGCTGGCAGAGCTGTTCGGCATCAGCCTGGACGCGGGCGCCAACAACGAAAACCGCCAGCGCATCAGCCGCGACAACAGCCGCGTGCCGGTCCTGGTACTGCCTACCGACGAGGAAGGCATGATCGCGCTGAATACCGCACGCATCATGATGGAGCAGAACGCGCTAGCGTAGTGCTCCCGAGACGCTAGCGCTAGCGCGCGAACGGCCTGCGTTTGCAATGCGGATTCGGCGCGCCCCGCCCCCGCATTGTTCTCCCCCTCCATCGACGTCAATTACTGGTTCCGCTCCGTGATGACGAGCGGGATGCGCATTTCGCCAACCGTCATGACCGCCTGCAGCGGCAGGGCCGAAGCCGGCAACGACGTCGCCGTGAACGCGCGCGATGGCGACGCGAAGCGCAGCCATGCCGGCAAGGCCGTTCCGTCCATTTGCGTCACCCTCACCTCGGCACCATTCGCGGCGCCAGGAATTGCCTGCGCGGGCAACGCAAACCGGAAGTGACTGCCTGGCCTGGCCATATCCTTTGGCACCGACACTGCAATGAGGTCCGACGGATTGCCAGTTGCCTTCAGGCTCACCGTGACCGTGATGCCATGCGGATCGTCGGCAGGCGCCCTCGAACCTGCGGCGGCGGTCGATGCGTCACCACCGCTGACGTTGCCGCCGGATGAGCCGCTGCTGCCTGACGACGAGGTGCCGCCGCTCGAGGAGCTCGAACCACCGTTCGATGTGTCGCCGCCGCTGGAACTACCGCCGGACGAGCCGCTGCCGCTCGAGGACGACGAGCTACCGCTCGACGAACCCGAACCACCGCCCGACGTATCGCTACCGCTGGAGCTACCGCCGGACGAACCGCTGCTATTCGACGACAACGACGAGCCGCTACCACTCGACGACGAAGAGCCGCCGCTCGACGAACCCGAACCACCGTTCGACGTACCACCACCACTGGAGCTACCGCCGGACGTGCCGCTGCCACTCGACGACGAGGAGCTGCCGCTCGGCGAGCTCGAAGCACCGCTCGACGTATCGCCACCGCTGGAGCTACCGCCGGAAGAGCCACTGCCGCTCGACAACGAGGAGCCGCCGCTCGACGAACTACCGCTCGATGAGCCCGCGCCATCGCTCGTGTTGCCGCCGGAGCTACCGCTGGAAGAACCACTGTTGCCGGACGATGAACCACTACCCGACGAGCCACCACCACTCGATGAGCCCGCGCCGTCGCTCGTGTTGCCGCCGGAGCTACCGCTGGACGAGTCACTGTTGCCGGACGAAGAGCCGCTACCCGACGATCCGTTGC
>NZ_JBXANI010000039.1:0-11458 GCF_058801495.1 Cupriavidus sp. GW822-FHT03E04 | reverse complement strand
CCGCTCGATGAGCCCGCGCCGTTGATCGTGTTGCCGCCGGAGCTACCGCTGGACGAACCATTGTTGCCGGACGAAGAGCCGCTACCCGACGAGCCGCTGCCGCTCGATGAGCCCGCGCCGTTGATCGTGTTGCCGCCGGAGCTACCGCTGGACGAACCATTGTTGCCGGACGAAGAACCGCTACCCGACGAGCCGCTGCCGCTCGATGAGCCCGCGCCATCGCTCGTGTTGCCGCCGGAGCTACCGCTGGACGAGCCACTACTGCCGGACGAAGAGCCGCTACCCGACGAGCCGCTGCCGCTCGATGAGCCCGCGCCGTCGATCGTGTTGCCGCCGGAGCTACCACCGGACGAACCATTGTTGCCGCTCGATGAACCGCTACCCGACGAGCCACTACCACTCGATGAGCCCGTGCCATCGCTCGTGTTGCCGCCGGAGCTACCGCTGGACGAACCAATGTTGCCAGACGAAGAACCACTACCCGACGAGCCGCTGCCGCCCGATGAACCGCTACCCGACGAGCCATTACCACTCGATGAGCCCGTGCCATCGCTCGTGTTGCCACCGGAGCTGCCGCTGGAAGAACCACCGTTGCCGGACGAAGAGCCGCTACCCGACGAGCCGCTGCCGCTCGAGGAGCCAGTACCGTCGGTTGCGTTGCCGCCGGAGCTACCGCTGGAAGAACCACTGTTGCCACTCGAAGAACCGCTACCCGACGAGCCGCTGCCGCTCGATGAGCCAGTGCCGTCGCTCGTGTTGCCACCGGAGCTACCGCTGGGCGAACCACTGTTGCCGGACGAAGAGCCGCTACCCGACGAGCCGCTGCCACTCGATGAACCCGGGCCATCGCTCGTGTTGCCGCCGGAGCTGCCGCTGGAAGAACCACTGTTGCCGGACGAAGAGCCGCTACCCGACGAGCCGCTGCCGCTCGATGAGCCAGTGCCATCGCTCGTGTTGCCGCCGGAGCTACCGCTGGAAGAACCACTGTTGCCGGACGAAGAACCGCTGCCCGACGAGCCACTGCCGCTCGATGAGCCTGCGCCATGGTTCGTGTTGCCGCTGGACGAACCACTGCTTCCGGATGACGAACCGCTACCGCTCGACGAGCCCGCGTCATCGGGCTTGCCGCTGGAGCTGCCACTCGACGAACCGCCGCTGCCGCTCGAACTGCCGGAGGACGGATCCAGTGGCGGCGGCGACGGCATCGGCACGGGAACGGGCGCCGGCGCCGGAGGCGGCGGAATCGGCACCGGGAATCCACCCGACGAACCAGGGCCTCCCGACGAGCTGCCGGATGAACCGCTACCGCTAGAAGAGCCCGATCCGCTGGAGGAACCCGAGCCACTCGACGAACCTGAACCACTCGATGAACCCGAGCTACTCGACGAACCCGAGCCACTCGACGAACCTGAACCACTCGACGAACCCGAACCGCTCGATGATCCCGAGCTACTCGACGAACCCGAACCACTCGACGAGCCCGAGCCGCCAGACGAACCGGAGCCACTCGACGAACCCGAACTGGAGCTGGTGGCACACCCGCCGAAAACGCAAAGGACAGGAGCGCTGGTCCCTGACGCAGCCGCCCCCCAGATCGGCGCCTTGGCGGTGGTATCACTTGCAGACGTGGAAATCTGGGTGACGGTCTGAGTCGTCTGGAGGAGCTTTGTCCATGCCGGATTGGTGGGATCCTTCATCTGCGCTGGAGTCAACGCGGTCCCTCCTACCTGTGCAACGGCTTGCTTGTTTTGATTGTTCCAGACTCCCCACGCGGTATCGGGGGGAGGAAGGGAGCCGCTCGGCACGCCGATCAGGCCGCCTCCACTGCCGTTGTTTACCAGCCCGCTCGCATAGCTCGTATCGATCTCTTGCAGGGGTAGGTTTGCAGTCTCCAATTGCCCCACCAATCCACCTGCATAGACCGAGCTCTTGCCGGAAATCGTGGCAGTGACGTCTCCCGTGGCATAGCTGTTAAGGATCAGCGTCGAGCTTGAATAGCCGACCAGGCCACCTGCTCTGGCGGCATAGGACTTGACACCGGTGGCCGCTACGGATCCCGTGGCATAGCTTTGCTCGATGTGCCCCAAAGCGATCCCGATCAGGCCACCAACAGCGTCGCCCCCACTGACCGCTCCCGTGGCAAAAGAGGCCGACAGGTAATCAGAAAAAGGACTGACGTATTGCCCGAACAGCCCGCCGACCGCGAGCTTGCCGGTGACCGATCCGGTTGCGTAATCCCAGTACAGCCCCCAAGACAAGTAGTTGCCGTAGATCATCTGGGCATCAGCGGTGTTCTCGACATAACCGACGAGACCACCTACGTTGGTTGAGTTTGGAGCCGTCACGTCAACCGTGGCATAACTATGCGTCGCGCCGCCCAGCATGATATGCCCGATCAACCCGCCGACATCATCGGCCGACCCCGAGACTTTCCCGCTACCGCTGACGTAGCTATTGCCGACCGTGCCTTGGAATTCATAGCCGACCAAGGCCCCGACCTCTCCCTGCCCGGTCACGCCACCAGGGCCGAGTACAAGGCCGACATTGCGGATGGCTCCGCTGTTCTGCGAGAACAAGCCTACCTTGTCCGTCGTCGGCAGGTTGATCTCCAGCCCGGTGATCCGGTGCCCCAGTCCGTCAAATGCCCCGGTAAAGGCCCCGAGGTTGGCACCCGCCATGCCAATCGGCGTGAAGGCGCCGCTCAGCGCCACGTCGCTGCCCAGGAAGTAGTATCCGTTCAGCGACAGGTTCTGCAAGTTCGACTGCGACTTGATCTGCGTGTAGGTATTGCCGTTGATGACCAGGCTGCCGCTCGAATTGAAATCGACACGCCCGGTGAAGCCACCACCATTCAGGCTGACTCCCATCCGTACGGTGCCGCCGCTGACTGTGGTGCCGGTGTTCATCGCCAGCGAGCCCTGCCCGCTCACGCTGGCCACGGCATTGAAGTTGATATTGTTCTGCGCGTTCAACGTCAGCGTGTTGGCGTTCCACGTCACCGCATCGTTGACGTGGATGCTGCCGTTGTCGGTGGTGCTGGTCCCCGCCGTGGCGCCATCGGTGGAGCTGATCGTGACATTGCTGGTGGCCAGCTTCGCGCTCAGCGCCGCGCCGGTGATGTCGCCGCCCGACGCGGCAATGGTGTAGTTGTTCGGGTCGATCAGCCAGTTCCCGGTCCGGCCCTGCGGCGCGCGCGTATCCACCATCGCGCTATCCGCGATCTTCACGTGCGAGCCCGACGTCTCCACGAAGCCGCCATCCCCGCCCAGGTTGCCGCCGCGCGCGCTGAGGGTGCCGTCCACCGTGGTCAGGCTGTTGGCATTGCCCAGGTCGGCGATCGCGATCACATTGCCGCCCTTGCCCGCGCTCTGCGCGGCGGCGTCGGCGTTGATGATGCCGCTTTGCTGAATGGCATCGCTGGCCAGCAGGCGCACCGTGCCGCCGTCGCTGGTCAGGCCCGTGGCCTCCAGCGTGCCCGTGTTGCGCACCACGCCGCCCTGCAGGCGGTCTGCCGCCTGCGCCGACAGGATGATCCGCCCGCCCGGCGCGCGCACGGCGTTGCCGTTCTCCACCAGCGCGGCGATGGTCGCCGGCGTCACCAGGATATTGGCCAGCGTGCGGTTGCCGCCGAACTGCAGTTCGTAGGCCTCGCCCGCGGCCAGCGCTACTGTGCCCAGTTGCGCGACGATGACGCCGTGGTTGCGCACCGCCGGTGCCAGCAGTGCGACGTACCCACCCAGCGCGGCCGTGATCTGCCCGTCGTTGACGATGCTGCCGGTGGCGCCGTTGCGCGTGAAGCGGTAGTTGCCCGCCATGAAGTCGGCATTGGTAATGCCGTGCGTGGTCGCCACCAGGCTGCCCACGTTGACGCTGGCAGTCGGCCCGAAGTACATCCCCGCCGGGTTGACGAAGAACACCTGCCCCGGCGCGTTGATGCTGCCGTAGATCTGGCTGGGGTTGCTGTCCAGCACGCGGTTGAGGATGGCCGCGCCCGCCGAGGGCTGCTGGAAGTTGACCGTGGCCGCGCTGCCCACGTTGAAGCTCTGCCAGTTGACCACCGCGTTCGGCGAGGTCTGCGTGACGTTCGTCGTGTTGCCGCTGGTGCTGATGCTGGCCTGCCCCGCCGCCACCTGCCCGCCGGTGGGCAGCTGGTTCGGCGCCGGTGGCGCGGCGTGCGCCAGGCCGATGCCGGCCAGCGCCGCCACCAGCGGCTTGATGGCAAGGCGGGCGCGCGTTGCGACGACGCCCACGCTGCGGCTGGCCTTGCCACGACTGCGCGCGGTCTCTGCCACGACGACCCAGGCACGCACGAGGTCGCTCCAGATCAGGCGATAGATCTTGTTCATAGACGGACTTCCGGGAAACTTAGAACGACAGGCTGGCGGTCAGCCAGACGCGGTTTTTGATCAGGGAGCCGTCCTGGTCCTTGCCGGACGGCGTGGCGTTCGGATTGCCGCCGATGCGGTGCGCCCAGGTCGCGCCCAGGTTCACCCCGCGCCCGGGCTGCCAGTGCACCGCCAGCCCCGCCCCTTGCAGGTGGTAGCTGTTGGCCAGCGGCGCGCCGGGGAAGTTGTTGTCCCGATTGAGCGTGACGTGGCCCCAGTCATAGAAGCCAGACAGCGACACCCCGTACGGCAGGCGCCAGCGCAACTCCAGGTTGACCAGTTGCCCCTCGCTGCCGCCGCCCTCGCCGATCGGGTAGGCGCGCACGCCGCCCGGGCCGCCCAGGTAGAACTTCTCCGACGAATCCAGGTTCTTGCTGGCCATCTGCCCGGACAGCATGGCCGTGGCCGACAGTGCATCGGTCAGCACCTGTTGGCGCGACATGCCGTAGCGCAGCTTCAGGAACTGGCCGGCAGTGCGCGCCGTCATGGCGTCGGCGGCCTGCGTGGGCGACTGGCCCAGGTTCAGGTTGCCGCCGGTGAAAATCGCGCTGGCGGTGTTGGAGCCGCCGCGGCCCAGGTTATCGAACAGGTTGCCGCTCAGGCCCAGGCTCAGCGTGTTGTCGAAATAGCGGCTGGTGGTGACCTGGCTGGCCTCGTTGTCGTAGGTCTTATGGTCGTAATTGGCCACGAAGTAAAGGTTGCGCTGGCGCGCGCGGATCAGCGGATAACTCGCCTCCAGGCCTACCGTGTTGGAGTTGCCGCGCGCGTTCAGCGCCTTGAAGTCATCCGCCACCAGCCGGTAGTCCAGCCGCGAGGCGTTGGCGCCGACGCGCCAGCCGTCATAGCCCACCGGCACCGTGTAGCCTAGCCGCAGGTAGCGGTAGCCCTCGCTCAGCAAGCCGTTGGCCAGCAGCTGGTCGCCGAGGCCCGCCAGGCTGTTCACGCTGGCGTTGCCCACCAGCCGCGCCGCGCCGGTAGAGCGCGCGCCCTGGTTGTCCACGGCCACATTGCCGGTCGCCAGCGGCGTTTCCACGAAATTCAACGCCAGGTCGGTTTCCTGCTCCTGCGTGCCCGGCTGCAGCCGCCCCACCAGTGATACGCCCGGCAGGTCGTTGGCCAGCAGCAGAGCACGGTCCAGCGTCTCGGTATTCAACGGCTGGCCCACGGGCTGGTGTGCAGCGAAGCCGGCGATGATGCGCTCGCGGCTCACGCGCTGCGGGCCCTGGCCCTCGATGCGCACGCCGCCAAACACGCCTTCCACCACCTGGATGGTCACCACCCCCTCGCGCACGTCCTGCGCGGGCAGGTAGGCCCGCACCACCCAGCCCGCCGCGCGGTAGGCCTCGGCCACCGCGGCGGCGGCGGACTGCAGCTCGCTGAAGTCCAGCGGCCGGTCCAGGAAGCCGGCCACCACCGGCGCGAGCAGCGCCTCGCTCATCTGCTTGTTGCCGGCAAAGCGGAAGGCCTCGACCGTCACGGTGGCCTCGCCGCGCTGGCGCATCGGCGGCGGCGGTGCCGCGCGGTCCGGCGCCACCGGACGCGGCAAGGCCGGCGGCAGCTCCGGCTCGATCTGCTGGCGCAGCGCGCCGGCGTCGGGCGGGGTCTGGGCGAGGACAGGACCGGCCGCCAGGGCACTCAGGCACAGACCCACCAGTTGCCGCACACCGGCGGGCACCCGGCCGTAAGAACAGGAAATAGGACTACGCATTGGAGAATGAAATCGGAGACTTTTATATAGGCTCCGACTCTATCCAACGGCCAGCCAGAAAAGCTGACAAGTCCTGACATTGGCAAAAACGACCCCACGAGCGACCGCGCTGGGCTAAAGTCCCGCCGGCCGTCCGCCTCGCACTGCTACGATGGCCGGCGCTGCGCTAACGGTCCGTTGGGGGATGACGCGCTCGGGATGACGCGCTCGCAAAGCACCTTGGAGACAAGGATCGCTAAGCGCGTACGAGATAGGCCTGGCGCAGGCGCTCGGCATCCACCTTGAGCACGTCGCCCAGGTAGGCATCGATGCCGCCGTAGTCCTGCTCGATGGCATGCATCGAGGCTTCCAGGTAAGAGGCCTTCACCGCCAGCAGCGGCCACATCACCGCGGGATCGACACCGAACTGCGCCGCGCCGGCGCTCATCTTCTGGTTGAAGCCCTGGTTCCAGTGATTCGATTCCAGGTAGTTGGCCATGATGATACCGCGCTCCACGCCCAGGCCGGCCAGCAGCAGCATCGAGGCAAAGCCGGTACGATCCTTGCCCGCGGTGCAGTGGTACAGCAGGTTGCCGCCCTGCTCCGCAGTCTTCAGGAAACCGCCAAAGGCGGCCTGGTACTTGCGCGGAAAGTCACCATAGACCTCCAGCATGAAGGCTTCCATCTGCTGCGCGCTGCCGTCGCGCAAACGCGGCATCAGCTCGGCCATCGACATACTGCCTTCGAGCACCGGCGTGGCGACCCAGCGGAAGGCCTCGCCAAAGGGGCTTTCCGCAGCGGTCTTCTCACCGGCCGAGCGGAAGTCGATCACCATGTCCAGCTGCAATGCGCGCAGCCGTTCCATATCCGCCGCGCTGGCCAGGCCCGGGTTGCCGCTGCGAAACAGCTTGCCGGCACGCACGCGGTGGCCGTCGCGCGTGGCGAGGCCGCCGAGGTCGCGCAGATTGACTACATTGTCCAGCGCAAGCGCTGCGTTGCCCGGCACGCCGGCACCTTGTGATGGCGCATCGGCCATGTTTTCCTGCATCGTGTGTCCCTGCCCTGTCTTTGTCGTTCGGTGGCGCGCGCACCGCACGTGTCGGCGGCTCAGCGCGCGCGATAGGCCGGCACATGCCAGCGCGTATGGCATCCAGCAATATAACGGCGATCGAGCTTCGCCACCAGTTTCCACACGCTCATCGGGCCCACATCGTCCAGATCCAGGTCGACCCAGGCCCAGGGATGCGCACAGTCGCCCTCGCAGATCAGCTCGATGTCCTTGACCCGCACGTAGGCGGCCAGCGCCGTGCGCAGCGCGGATGCGTCGACTTCGGCGCGTAGTCCTCTCACTAAAACCTTCATCATGCACTCCAAAGTTTTCAGATCACGTTCGGGCGGCTCATTAGTGTGCGGGGCCGCCGGTTGTTGTGCTCGCTGCGCAACGCCCGCAAGCCCTTGTATCGCAATGATCTGAAAGTCTGACCGCTTGGCGCATCGAAATTTCCCTGTGCGAGCCGGTTCTTTGATCCGCGTCATATGCGCCCGGATCCACCCTCGACAGGCACTGTTGGCCGGCACGATAATTTCCCCATGTCGAACGCGGCAGCCCGGCCGCAAGCCGGTCTCCCGCCTTCGCCAGGTCTTCACGGAACGCCGCCGAACGACGCCGCCACCCTGCCAGTCACAGGCTAGCCATCTGCCCGCGCGTGACGTCCGCCTTCCCGTGTCGAACCAAGATCAACAAGACAAGAAAAGGGAAAGCGATGACAGACCCGCGCACTCCAACCCAAGCCGTCCGCGCAGCCGCCCCCACCGCTATCGGTGTGGCTGCCGCCGTGCCGCAAGCCGCGCCCGGCAAATCCACGCCATGGGGGCTCTACGCCGCTGTCCTGGTACTGATCGGCATACTCGCCCTGCCCCTGCCCCCGGACCTGCCGGTGGCGGGACATCGCATGCTGGCAATCCTCGCCTTTGCCATCGTGGTGTGGATCACCGAGGCGGTCTCCTACGAGGCCAGCGCCATCATGATCACGTCGCTGATGGCCGCACTGATCGGCTTTGCGCCCACGGTGGCGGACCCGGCCACGCAGTACGGCACCTCCCGCGCGCTCGGCATGGCGCTGGCAGGGTTCTCCAACACCGCGCTGGCGCTGGTTGCCGCCGCCCTCTTTATCTCGGCGGCAATGACGGTGACCGGGCTCGACCGGCGCATCGCGCTGGTCACGCTGTCGGCCATCGGCACCAGCACGCGGCGCATCCTGATCGGCAGCATCGTGGTGACCATCGCGCTGTCGCTGGTGGTGCCGAGCGCGACCGCGCGCAGTGCCTGCGTGGTGCCGATCATGATGGGCGTGATCGCGGCCTTCGGGGTCGACAAGAAATCCAATATCGCCGCCGGCATCATGATCACCGTGGCTATGGCCACCAGCATCTGGAACGTCGGCATCCAGACCGCCGCCGCGCAGAACCTGCTGACGGTGGGCTTCATGGACAAGCTGCTGGGCGAGCGCATCACCTGGCTGCAATGGCTGATCGCCGGCGCGCCGTGGGCCATCGTGATGTCGGTCGTGCTGTATTTCCTGGTGCGGTTCCTGTTGCCCGCTGAAACCGAGGCCATCCCCGGCGGTAAGGAAGCCGTGCAAAAGGAACTCGCCGGGCTGGGCCCGATGAGCGGCCCGCAGAAGCGGCTTGCCGCCGTGTCCATCGGGCTGCTGCTGTTCTGGGCGACCGAGGGCAAGCTGCACCAGTTCGACACCGCCACCGTGACCTTCGTCGGCCTGGTGATCCTGATGATGCCGCGCATTGGCGTGATGGACTGGAAGACCATGCAGCAACGCACGCCGTGGGGCACGCTGATCGTGTTCGGGGTAGGCATCAGCCTGGGTACCGCGCTGCTCACCACGCAGGCCGGCCAGTGGCTGGGCAAGTTCGTGGTGGCCAACTCCGGGCTCGCCACGCAAGGCCCGATCCTGGTGTTCGCCATCCTGGCCGCCTTCCTGATCCTGATCCACCTCGGCTTTGCCAGCGCCACCGCGCTCACCGCGGCGCTGCTGCCGATCCTGATCTCGGTGCTGCAGACGCTGCCGGGCGATATCAACCAGATCGGCCTGACGATGCTGCTCGGCTTCACCGTGAGCTTCGGCTTCATCCTGCCGATCAATGCACCGCAAAACATGGTTTGCCTGGGCACGGACACCTTCAACGGCAAGCAGTTCGCCAAGGTCGGCATCCCCGTGACGGTGATCGGCTACGCCCTGATGCTGCTGTTCGCCGCCACCTACTGGCGCTGGCTGGGCTGGATCTGAGCGCACACCGGGACAAGGAACGAACATGAAGATAACACTGCAATCCGCCACCCGGCTCGCCCGCGACCTGCTCGCCGCGCAAGGCGTGCCGACCGACATCGCCAACGACGTGGCCGAGCACCTGGTCGAGGCCGACCGCTGCGGCTACACCAGCCACGGCCTGTCGATCCTGCCCAACTACCAGCGCTCGCTGGCAACCGGCAACGTCAACCCGGCGGGCCGCGCCGAATGCGTGCTCGACCGCGACAGCCTGCTGGTGTTCGACGGCAACGGCGGCTTCGGCCAGCACGTGGGCAAGCGCGTCATCGAGACCGCCATCGAGCGCGTGCGCCAGCACGGCCACTGCATCGTCACGCTGCGCCGCTCACACCACCTGGGCCGCATGGGCCACTACGGCGAGATGGTGGCCAAGGAGCGCTTCGTGCTGCTGAGCTTCACCAATGTGATCAACCGCTCCCCGGTGGTGGCCCCCTACGGCGGCCGCACCGCGCGGCTGACCACCAACCCGCTGTGCTTCGCCGGGCCGATGCCCAACGGCCGCCCGCCCCTGGTGGTGGATATCGCCACCAGCGCCATCGCCATCAACAAGGCCCGCGTGCTGGCCGAGAAGGGCGAGCCCGCGCCGCAGAACAGCATCATCGACAGCGACGGCAACCCCACCACCGATGCCGGGGCCATGTTCAGCGAACACCCGGGCGCGCTGCTGCCCTTCGGCGGCCACAAGGGCTATGCGCTCGGCGTGGTAGCCGAGCTGCTCGCGGGCGTGCTGTCGGGCGGCGGCACCATCCAGCCGGAGAACCCGCGCGGCGGCGTGGCCACCAACAATATGTTCGCGTTGCTGATGAACCCGGAACTGGACCTGGGGCTGAGCTGGCAAGGCGCGGAGGTGGAAGCCTTCGTCAACTACCTGCACGACACCCCGCCCGCCCCGGGCTTTGACAGCGTGCAATACCCGGGCGAGTTCGAAGCCGCCAACCGCGCGCTCACGACCACCCACCTGGACGTGAACCCTGCGATCTGGCGCAACCTGGAAACCCTGGCAAAGGAGCTTGGCGTGGCGCTGCCGGCGGACTGAACCGGCGGGGCGGCTTGAGCCGGGGCAGGGACATGGCCGGTGCTGGCACAATACGGCCCATGGAACGTCTCTGGTCGAATTTTCTCAAGCTGGTGCTGCTGCTCATCCTGGGCGCGGCCCTGCTCGGCACGCTCACCGTGCTCGTCGCTCAGCGCCAGCTGCCCACGCTGGACGCGCTCACCACTTTCCGCCAGTCGCCCGGCTACGTGCCCATCGGCGAGATACCGCCCAAGCTGACCCAGGCGGTGGTAGCCATCGAGGACGACCGCTTCTACCTGCATGACGGCATCGACTATGTCGGCGTGATCCGCGCCGGCGTGGCCAACCTGTCCGATGAGCTGTCGCAGGGCGCCTCCACCATCACCATGCAGGTGGCGCGCAATTTCTTCCTCTCGCGCGAGAAGACCTACACCCGCAAGCTGTATGAGGTGCTGCTGGCTTACCGGATCGAACACGCCATGAGCAAGGACGAGATCCTCGAGCTCTACATGAACAAGGTCTACCTTGGGCAAGGGGCCTATGGTTTTGCCGAGGCGGCCGAGACGTATTTTGGCAAGCCGGTGGGCGAGCTGACTTTGGCGGAATGCGCGATGCTGGCCGGATTGCCGAAGGCGCCTTCGGCGAATAACCCGGTGGTGAATCCTCGGCGCGCCCGGCAGCGGCAGGCTTATATCTTGCTGCGAATGCTGGAGTTGGGGAGGATTGGGAGGGGGGAATATGATGCGGCGTTGTTGGAGCCGTTGAGGTTGAAGTAGGTAGATTGGGCGGCGTTGGTTTTTGCGCCCACGGGCCGCACGACATCCCGGTGCTGGGTTGGTTGCTGATTCTTTGAGCGGCGATGCAGCTTGCACCCAACAGCTATACGACATCGCTCTGCTTGGGGTGTCGCTGTTTCTTTCATCGGCGTTGGCTTTTGGGCCCAAAAGCCGTACGACATCCCCCTGCGGGGGCTGCCGGTCACTCTTCTTTGCGTCGGCAAAGAAGACTAACGAGAAGAAAGCCGACC